>JBLHWG010000071.1:0-17651 GCA_047629055.1 Halioglobus sp. | reverse complement strand
TGGGTGCCCGATCAAGGATAACTCCTAACTACAGCTTCGTTACCTAACAATGCTTCCACTTTACTACGTGAATCAGCGGCACTCTGCTCTGAAATCATGGGCCCAACCAGTACGCGAAATGGATCTGTCACAGCATTTCGATCACGTACAAATGAGGCAAACCCAGAGCGCCTGAGCTGATCGCGGACGGCTAGCGCATTCTCGTAATCGTTGAAACTGCCCGCTTGCACTACCCATGCAGTCAGGGGAGCTGCAGTTCGAGTCCGCCGCAGCGAGTCTCGAACCTCTTCAGAGGCTTTCATGTAATCAGGAGGATCCTGCTCCCCTACTTTGATCTCTGAGGCAATGCCCTCAATCGAACTCGCATCAATCCGTCTCTCAGGGATAGTTTGAGTGGTCAGGTTGCCATCTCGATCAACAATATTGGGCGGCTCCTGCCGTAATTTTTCTACCCGGCGGAATTGACTCTCACTGCCTGCCCCATCAAGAAGCAGCGGCAGAACGATAACCATGATCGCAATGAAAACGGCAGCACCCCATATACGCAGCCGGAAATTACTCTCATTGTCATCGTTAAAGGAGTCCATAGCCACTAAGGACTAACGGCAGCTTCCAGCACGCCACGTACATCCGCAATAGTATAAAAGGAGCCCGCAATCAGAATAGGCTGAGTATTTTCACCAGCACACTGAAGTGCCGCCAAACATGCGTCTGCAGCAGACGCGTAAGGCGTAACAGGCACAGTCACAACGCCCTGCACTTGCTTAGCCAATTCATTACTAGACAGAGTTCGGGGGCCCTCCAATGGAACGATATGCCAGTGTGCAGCTATTGGCGCAAGCGCTGCAACAATTCCAACTAAATCTTTGTCAACAAGGCACGCAAAGATAACTTGTGCTTGTTGTGACGGATAACGTTCGCACCAGGCAACAGTTAGTGCCGCAGCTCCAGCTGGATTATGTGCCACATCAAGCAGAACAGGAATCCCCTGAATACTAAGCTCTTCAAACCTGGCCGGAATAACAACGTCTAGTAAAGCACGCGTTATAGTGCTTTCCTCTACCGGCAGCCGGTGGCTCAGCGTATTTACCACAGCAACAGCACAGGCGGCATTGCGCCGTTGATGAATTCCAGCCAATCTTGTCTGAGGAAGCTCCGCCTCTGATAAATTGCCTATGTGCTCCACAATAATCCCGTTAGCTTCAGCAAAACGCTGCAACGACATTGGGGGATCTGGATCACCCACAACCAACACTTTGCCCGGCCTTCCGATTGCAGCCTTTTCAGTAGCAATTACTGATAAGTCAGACCCGAGGTAGTCTTCATGATCCAATGCAATGCTTGTCACGACGGAACAATCAGCATCCCACAAATTAGTCGCATCCAATCTCCCCCCCAATCCAACCTCAAGCACATAAACATCACATAGCCGCTGCTGGAACACACACATCGCCGCTAAGGTTGTATATTCGAAATAAGTGAGCGTCTGCGGCTCCCGAGAACCTTCGACAAACGCAAGCGCATCTACAATTTCCGTGGAGCTGGCCATCTCCCCATCGATTTGAATACGTTCTCTGAAATCGTGAATGTGTGGCGAGGTATAACTGCCAACACGATAACCAGCAGCGACATAGATCGCTGTGAGCATGCTAACAGTAGACCCTTTCCCATTGGTTCCACCCACTAGTACAAGCGGACTGGATACAGGCCGCATGCCCAGCCGATCCGCAACTTTGCCAACCCTTTCCAGTCCCATATCGATGGAGACAGGGTGTATCGTTTCTAGCCAGATCAACCACTCACTGAGCGGCTCTGAGGGAGAAGGCGCAATCACAAGTCAGCGTTTGCGTAAATCACGACTCTATAGGAGCAGCAACACGAGCATCATCAAATTTAATCACTGGCTTGTCGCCCAGCTTTGCCAACAATCTAGCGAGTGTGTCACGCATATCCCGGCGGTCACAAATAAGGTCTATGGCGCCATGATCTAATAGGAATTCGCTGCTTTGAAAGCCTTCAGGTAACTTTTCACGAACCGTTTGCTCAATGACTCGCCGCCCTGCAAATCCGATTCGAGCTCCAGGTTCAGCAATAATGATGTCGCCGAGCATAGCCAATGAAGCAGAAACACCACCCATTGTCGGGTCGGTGAGCACAGATACATAAGGGAGCCCCCTATCTGCAAGCTTGCGTAATAGAGAGCTGGTTTTGCCCATTTGAAACAGCGAGAACAAAGCCTCTTGCATACGTGCACCGCCACTAGCACTAAAACAAATGAACGGAATGCCCTGCTCTAGACTGCGTTCACAGCCCCTACTAAAGCGCTCTCCTACAACGGATCCCATTGAACCAGCCATAAACTTAAAGTCAAAAACGGCAACGACAACTGGCATACCTTTAAGCTTACCCTGCATAACAATCAGCGCATCTTTCTCTCCAGTATCTTTCGTGGCTTCAGTCAAGCGGTCCTTATATCGCTTAGAGTCCTTAAATTTCAGGATATCAATTGGCTCAATTGATGCGCCAATTTCTTCCTTATCACCAGCGTCAAGCAAACGCTCGATTCTCTTTCGAGCCCTGACCAACATGTGATGACCGCACTCTATACACACGTCCTGAGCTCGCTCCAGTTCGGCGTGATACAGCACGTGAGAACAATCATCACACTTGATCCAAAGACCTTCAGGTACCGTGCCTTTTTTTTCTTCGTTACGCGTGCCGATACGGGCAGGAATAAGCTTTTCGAACCAGCTTAAACCTGGAATTGACGGAACAAAAGTTCTCTTTTCCACATCCTTGGGTTTTTCATCATTACTCATGCTCTAATTCCTGTCTGGTCTATAGCCAACCGCATGCCATTGATTGACACAATCATTTTTTCATGCATATTAATGCATATCATCAGTAATTTTCTAACGGTGTCTTTTGCAAAGCGTGCTGCGATACGACTTTGGGTCACAGGATAATTCCTTCTATGTCAGCCAGCGTGTTGATAACTTTGTCACCTCGTCCGAAGAGGTTAACAACTATATTGATGTCTTTGCTCATGGCGATGACTCCAACGCTGGAATGATACCTTCGATTCGACATAACTTGTGCGTTGCTTCCAAAGCCTCGGCATCAGTCGCCACCTCAACTACGGCCGTAGGGCCCAAAATGCACTCGGCTATCAGTCGAATTCTCTGAGATCTGACCTTCTGGCAATTCAACTGCTTTGTTCATTAGAATATTCCAATATGTCTTATTACGTAGTGATCAAAAAATCTAACACCCAGTTGTTTTGTTAGTATCAGCCTTCGATACTGCAGCCATAAACGACTTCATGGCCTCTGGGTCTTTAATTCCTTTGCGAAGTTCCACTCCAGAACTGACGTCGATCGCGTGAGGTGCAATCTCTTTTATCGCTCTTTCCACATTGTGTAAGTTGAGACCGCCTGCCAATATCAGCGGACGCTCAAAGTCTGTCGATAATTTTGTCCAATCGAAAGCATGTCCGGTCCCGCCCAACTCACCAGGTGCATTGCTGTCAAAAAGAAATCCTGAGCAGAGTCGAAACACTGATAACTCCGCAGCGGTGGGCATTCCCCCGCCCACTCCAATAGCTTTGAGATAGGGCCGTCCGAATTGATCGCAATACTCTGCAGTCTCCTGCCCATGAAATTGAGGCATCATGGAGGGCATTATAGAGAGCACATCTCGAACATCCTGCGCGTCTGCGTTTAAAAACAGCCCTACGCAAGTCACGAACGGAGATAAGGTCTGAACGATCTCTAGGGTCGCGCTAGGCGCAATGTATCGCTTACTGGCTGGGACAAAAACGAAACCAAGCGAGTCTGCACCCAAGGCTTGCGCCATACTGGCGTCTTGCAGGCGTGTGATACCGCAGATTTTGACTCGGGTTCGTGGCGCCATCTCACTTAGGACCTTACCAGATGACTCCCTTCGAAGCCATAATTGGATTCACGGATACCAGGGATTTTCTTTATTTTTTTCGAAATCTGGCACGCCGAATTCGTGTGGATAGCTCGGCTGGAGAAAACACAACCCACGAGGGGCTATCGTCATTCCAGCTTCTGTACGATCTCGCACTGCCAACAAAGACGACAACCAGTTTTCCGGACGATCGCCACGTCCTATTGCGAGTAGGCAACCGGTCAATATCCGCACCATATTATGCAAAAACCCGTTTGCAGTCACTTCAACTACGATTTTGTCCAAATCCCGACGGACAGATATTCGTTTCAGATACCGAACGGCATGATTTGCCTGGCAGTCCGCTGATCGGAAGCTACTAAAATCATGCTCTCCCACAAGCTCCTGCGCTGCCGCATGCATTCGATCTGCATCTAGCAGAGTTCTTTCCCAGCCCATTGTCCCTGCTTGATATCCAGGGCGAGTGGCACGATTTAGAATGGTGTACCGATAGCTCCTGTCTAGCGCTGAAAAACGCGCATGAAAATTCATTGGCATTTCCGATGCCCAATGAATAGCAACACGTTTATCTAGGTGAGAATTTGTACCGAAAGTCCAAGCTCGCAAAGGGCGCTCAGCTTCACTTTCAAAATGAACAATCTGAGCGGCAGCATGAACACCTGCATCTGTTCGGCCGGAACAATAGACAGTCACGGCGTGTTGAGCAATCTTGCTTAACGCTTGTTCCACTTCCGCCTGTACAGAATGGCAGTGGGGCTGACGCTGCCAGCCGCAAAAGCCCTGGCCGTCATATTCGACTGCCAGGGCTATTCTTTTTAAAGCCATATGTAGCGTGATTAAATCAAGAGATATTGCGTAGCAAGGTTTCTGCTTCAGTCACTTGAGCTGGGTTTCCACTCTTAACGATTTCATCAAGAGCACTGCTCGCTGAATCTTTATCACCCATATCGATATAGGCCTTGGCCAAATCTAACATGGTTTCCATAGCACCAGAATCATTGCCGGCTGCTCTAGCCGCCAAGTCGCTGGCACCGAAGTCGTCATTTAAGGACAGTTCTGGTAGATCGATGTCGCTAAGATCAGGATTCATCAATTCAGCCGAATCCAGCTCTAGATCAGCGGAGAGTTGATCCAGATCAAGCGTCAAATCATCTGCAGAACCAAGAACTCCATCAATTTCATCCAGCGTTAATGCCTCACTTAGAGCATCACCATAAGCGATGGTGGCGTCCAGATAATTTTCTGTACTAGCCGGTCGAACCATGGTCTCATCGAAACCTGGAAAATCAATACTCTCACCCGCTTCGGCCGCTAATTCATTGGCTATCAGCGAGAAATCACCCGTGGCTTCGAGATCAGCTTCATCAAAAGCAAAGGCCGGATCAATATTTTGATCCATGAGATCTGTTTCATTAGCATCAAAGCCAATTGAATCAGCCGCCACTGCCACCAACGATGTAGATAAATAATCATCATTATAAGTAGCATCGATAGATCGGTTGATCGAACCACCACCGGACTCGTCAGCAGGCAGAAAATCGTCATCCGTCAACTTCGTCGCTCCGTTACTATACCAAGTGCTTGGAGTGTCATCTTCCACCACTACATTTTTAAAAAGCAGCTCACTTGGAATGAGTTCCGCTCCATCAATTGCAATGTTGTTCCAATCAGGGTTAGCTTCACCCCCGAAGCGCGCATGAAAATTCTTAGCCGCAAAAAGATACTTATCGGCATTGCGTTGGCCATGATAGGTCTCTAATAGTTTACGTGCAAAATCTGGGTTATTTGGCTGACTCTCGACAGCTTTATTAAGCAGCTCTTCAGCTTGACCATGCAACCCATAGTTCAGGTATACATCGACTTCGGATATGGTGTCGTCTTGATCAATACCGTCACTTGAAGCAGCGCCTATCACACCCTTTACATCTGATCCGAATTCTAGATCCTGCATATCGCCAGCATCAGCACCATCAAAGTCAGCACTTGTGTTGTCGACATCTACCAAAGAATCCGACCCTGCGTATTCATCAAAGTCAGAACTTGCAACCGTGGCAGTGCCAACCTCACCGAAATCATCAAATTCATCAATGTCATCGAACCGGTCCTGATTGAGTTCGGCTTGAAGGTCCACTGCTTCACCCTCATTAATGAAATCAACCTCGTCTTCGAAGGTCATCTCTTCATCAATGTCATCAGCTCGTCGGCGCCGCCAAAACAAAAGAGCTCCAAGACCCGTTACTCCGAGCAAAAGTCCCCCGGCAATTAACAACTTCTTTGGTTCGGTCAGTAGACTCTGATACCAGGTTTCTGGCTGAGGCGCTGGTCGTATTTCCGTTTGCAGATTTTGCGCGTTATCCGCTTGCACAGTCTGCTGCTCATCGCCGGTAGAATAAAGCTCAACCTCACCCAAATCTTCGCCGGCTTCAGTTAACGCATTGGTAGACGAGGCATCAGCAATCGGATCCTGGTCAGAGTCTACGGTACTCTCAACGTTTCTTTTAACATCAGCTAGCTGTGCCTCTAAATTAGCCACACCAGTTTGTCGCAATTCAACCAGGGAATCTTGATTTTCCTTGGTCTTTGCTAGTTCACTAGCCTGATCTTGCAAATCACTAGACTGCAAACGAGTCGAGGAAAGTCCTTCGCGAGCGAGTTGCAAATCACGCTTTGCTTCTCCAACCCGATCTGCATCAGATGAGGAAGTTGCATCAGCTGTTGCACTGGCCGCAGTGCTCGTAGACGTACTATCAGCTACAAGTTTTAGCTCTTCAACTCCATCCAGCACATTGTCAAGTATTTCATCCGCCCGATCTCTAAGCCCGGCTGCGTCTGTATCTGCGTCTACGAACAACTCTACCTCTTGAAGAGGCTGAGTCGGCTCGGCCGGCTGAGTCAGACTTGAAGATGAACCGCCAGTTGATGCCAGGCGTGTTCCAGAACCACTTCGCAACTGATCACGATAATCACGCCACAGCTGATTTTGCTCTGAAATAGCGGCCACAGCTGCAGCTTGATTTAAGCGTGTAACTTCGGCAGCACCAGGAACTCGAAGCGTTGCCCCAGCTTTAACCAAGTTAATATTGTTATTAATGAAAGATGACTCGTTTGCTTTGAGCAATGCCATCATCATCTGTTGAATGGACGCACCACCGACAGCATTAGATCCAGCAATTTCGTACAAGGTGTCGCCTCGCCTTACAGAAACTGAGTCACCACCTGATGAGACCACATCAGCAGAACTAAGGTCATCCAATGAAACGATGGTCGAACCATCACCTTCACTCTCAAAGCCATTATTAGAATTGCTGACTTCATCACTACCACCCAGCACTTCGACCTCAAACCCGTCAAATGTCTCAGTCGCCTCTAAAGAGCGCTGCTCAACTGCGCTGGTGTTTGGAGCAAATAGATCGGTTAAGGCTACAACCTCTCCCTCTGAAGATGAATCGTACGCATCGACTCGAATCACTTGATCGTCAAACGGTTGACCACCAGCCAACGCTTGTACGTCAAGCTCCACAATCTCACCATCCGAAGATGAACCGCGTTCAATTGGCGTAGGAACGACCAATGCTTCGTCACCCCGTTGCACAACCACAGGTTGATCTCCCGCGGTATTGCGATCAGTTGCAGAGGACGTCATAAAGACAGGTGGGTCGAGCAGAACTGTGTATTCACGAATCATTCTGCCTTGCGGCCAATCCACTTCCACTAAGAAGTTTAAAAAAGGTTCCACTATCGGACGCGTACTGACAATGCGAATCACTGGCAAAGGCCCAGAGCGATCCACACTAAACGATAAATCGGTATGTACGGTTGAGCGCTCAATCCCAGCACGCGTATAAGCGTCTGCAGAGGCGAGTTGGACGATCATGCCCTCGAGTTCACCCAATTTAACAGCAGTAAGCCTAATCTCGGCTTGCATAGGCTGATTGAGAGCTGATCGCATCTCTATATCGCCCAAGCCAAGACCAAACGCCCCACCTGACGCTAGGGCTAAACTTACTGCTGCGGCCGTTGCTAGTTTTCGCACGTATTGAGTCCCACTCGTAAAATTTGGCCTGACATCCTAAGCAGGCGAAAAATCGCCTGCCCAAGCCAAGCTTAGTTAACCATCACCACGCTATCTATCGAACAAACTGAGTAAACGTCACTGCATAGACAAGCGCCTATATGTGGTCCTGAACTAGACATTCAGCAATCTGGACACTGTTTAAGGCAGCACCTTTTCTAACATTGTCGGACACAACCCAAAGATTAAGTCCATTCTCTATGCTGATATCTTCGCGAATTCGCCCTACGAAAACAGCGTCTTGACCTGCTGCTTCAGTTACTGCGGTCGGGTAGCCCCCGTCCTTTCGCTCATCCATAACTACCACTCCTGGTGCTGTTGATAGCATATCCCGTGCCTGTTTAGCCGTTATCGGCTTACGGGTCTCTATATGAAGCGCTTCGGAGTGACCAAAAAACACCGGAACCCTGACACAAGTCGGGTTCACCGCAATGGAGCTATCTTCCATGATCTTGTGTGTTTCCCATACCATCTTCATCTCTTCTTTCGTATATCCGTTATCTTGAAAATCGTCGATATGAGGTAACACATTAAACGCAATCTGCTTCGGATAAACCGAGGGTTCTACTGGCAAACCATTAAGCAGTTTAGCAGTTTGCCCTCCTAATTCTTCAATAGCTTCCTTACCCGTTCCCGATACCGCCTGATAGGTACACACATTAATGCGCGTAATACCGAACGCATCGTGCAATGGCTTTAAAGCTACTAACATCTGAATAGTAGAACAATTCGGATTAGCAATAATATTTGTGTCTTTGTAACCTGCCAAAGCATGCGCATTTACTTCTGGAATGATCAACGGCTTGTCATCGTCGTAGCGAAATTCCGATGTGTTATCTATGACTACACACCCTGCCTTAGCTGCCTTGGGAGCATATATTTTTGAAACAGAAGCCCCAGGAGAGAAAATTCCGATTTGCACTTGGGAGAAATCGAAGGTGTCCAGATCTTGTACAACCAACTGCTTATCACCAAAAGCAACTCTCTTGCCCGCTGAACGCGAGCTGGCAAGTGCATAGATATTGCCAACAGGAAATTTACGCTCAGCCAATATGGAGAGAATCGTTTCGCCCACAGCTCCAGTGGCCCCAACTACTGCAACGTCGTAAGTCCTACTCATTTCCCTGTACCTGCTTGTAGAGCTGCCAGTACGGCCTCACCCATTTCAGCTGTTCCTACCGTTATTTCGCCAAGCTTACCTGTCGCAATGTCCTTGCATCTGTAACCTTTTGCAATAACTGCAGCCACTGCATTCTCAATTGCATCTGCAGCAGTAGGTTCTTTGAGCGTATACCTAAGCATCATTGCAACCGACAATATAGTAGCCAACGGATTAGCCACACCAGTACCAGCAATATCCGGCGCGGACCCGTGAATCGGTTCGTACATACCTTTTCCTGCTTCATCGAGCGATGCAGAGGGCAACATGCCGATCGATCCGGTTAACATAGCAGCTGCATCAGACAGAATGTCGCCAAATATATTGCTGGTAACAATGACATCGAATTGCTTGGGTGCTCGCACCAATTGCATCGCTGCGTTATCAACGTACATGTGCGTCAATTCGACATCTTGATAATCAGAGTGTACCTCTATGACAACCTCGCGCCAAAGTTCCGACACTTCCAGCACATTATGTTTATCAACAGAACAAAGCCTAGATCCACGCTGACGAGCAATTTCAAAAGCGCGAACCGCTATTCGTCTAATCTCTGACTCGCTATAAACCATGGTGTTAAAACCCACTCGCTCGCCATTACGCTCTTCAATACCGCGAGGTTGTCCAAAATAAAGACCACCCGTGAGTTCACGAAGAATCATCATATCCAAACCCTTAACCAATTCGGGCTTCAACGACGATGCATCCGCTAGCTCCGGATACAAAAGAGCAGGCCGAAGGTTGGCAAAGAGTTTCAATTCGGCTCGCAAGCCCAACAACCCTCTCTCCGGTCGCAAATCTCTCGGTGCTGCATCGTACTTAGGCCCACCGATAGCACCTAGAAGAATCGCGTCTGCCTCACGACAGGCTTCCAGTGTTGCATCCGGCAATGGAGTGCCATGAGCATCATAGGCCGCACCCCCAAAAGCACAGGTTTGCATCGTTAAGCCAAGGTCATGCTTCTGATTGATTGCATCAAGAATTTTCCCGCCTTCTGCGATAATTTCCGGACCAATGCCGTCACCGGGAAGGATAACGATCTTTCGTGCTTCAGACATGGGGTTAGTTCCTAATTATTTCGTTGGTGAATCAAAAATTTCGGCGCGCTCAATCACAGCTTCTTCAGCCAGAGCCGCCGCATACCAATCCTGCATCGGAGCATCATTAAGCGTTCGCTCCACATAACGCTTAGACAAAGCTGGCAGCTTTATCTGGTAGGTTTTAAAACGCGAAACCACCGGTGCGTACATAGCGTCCGCCACAGTATAATTCCCAAACAACCAAGGACCATCACTTTGCTGAAGTGCATCTTCAAACAAATGAACAATCCGGTTAATATCAATCTGCACTTCGAGCGTGGGTATAAATCCTAAAACACTTCGCCGACAATTCATCGGCATAGCTTCTCGTAGCGCCGTAAAACCAGAATGCATCTCGGCACTCATCGCACGAGCCCTAGCGCGGTCGTCTGTACGTTCGGGCCACAATGACCGATCAGTGACTTTGTCAGCAATATACTCACAAATGGCTAATGAATCCCAAAGCACTAAAGGCCCATCATGCAATACAGGCACACGTTTAGCCGGACACCACTCATCAATTAGCGCAACACCTTCATCCGTAAAAAGCGGAATATTAATCTCATCAAAGCTCAACCGCGCATGATGCATCAATATCCACGGCCGTAACGACCACGAAGAATAGTTCTTATTCCCAATAACCAGCTTCATGCGGGAGTATCGAACAACCACGGCGCGTTCTTGCGACGCGTTTCTTCGTACTCTTCGATGCGAAAACGTTGTTGTAAAGTCAATTCAATATCATCAAACCCATTAAGCAAACAGTTCTTACGAAAACCATCAACTTCAAAATGATAAACACTTCCGCTGGGTGTCGTAACAGTCTGCGCATTCAAATCAATATCTAACTGGTACCCTTCCGCTGCTTCACACTCAACAGCCAATGATTCAACAATCTCTTTGTCCAAGACTATCGGCAGCAACCCACTCTTAAACGAGTTGTTATTAAAGATATCCGCAAACCCCGGCGCAATCACCGAACGAAAACCATAATCATCCAATGCCCAAACCGCATGTTCACGCGAAGACCCACAACCAAAATTCTCCCCGGCAATAAGTACCTGTGCCCCCTTATAACGCTCCGCATTCAACACAAACTCAGGATTCGGCTGCCGAGTCGATGAATCCTGCCCTGGAAAACCAGCATCCAGATAACGCCACTCATCAAAAAGATTAACGCCAAAGCCTGAACGTTTGATGGACTTTAAAAACTGCTTGGGAATAATGGCATCCGTGTCGACATTACCACGCATCAACGGAACTGCCAGAGCATTCATTTGAGTAAATGATTTCATAATATTAAGCGCTCCTTAGAAATGCCGTACATCAACAAAATGACCGGCAATCGCCGCCGCAGCCGCCATAGCAGGACTCACCAAATGGGTACGCCCTCCTTGACCTTGCCTGCCTTCAAAGTTGCGATTCGATGTCGATGCGCATCTCTCACCAGCTTCCAGCTTGTCAGCATTCATAGCCAAACACATAGAGCACCCCGGCTCACGCCACTCAAAACCCGCGTTAATAAACAACTTATCCAAACCTTCCTTTTCAGCCTGTTTCTTAACCAGCCCAGACCCCGGCACCACCAAGGCCTGCTTAATAGAATCAGCCACCTTCCTATCCTTTATCACAGCTGCCGCCGCACGCAAATCTTCAATGCGCGAGTTAGTGCAAGAACCAATAAACACCCTATCCAACTTAATATCAGTCAAAGCTGACTCTGCTTCTAAGTCCATATACTCCAACGCGCGCTCATACCCTTCACGCTTGTTAGCGTATTCAGCAGCAGCAGGATTAGGCACAAACGCATTAACAGAGGCAACCATCTCAGGTGATGTACCCCAAGAAACCTGCGGCTCAATATCAGCAGCATCAAGCCTAACAGTCACGTCAAACTCAGCATCATCATCCGACTTCAGTTCTTTCCAAGCAGCCTTAGCCTGACTCCAAGTATCCCCCTTCGGAGCAAAAGGCCGTCCCTTCAGGTAGTCAACGGTCGTAGCATCAACCGCAATCATGCCCGCACGTGCACCAGCTTCAATCGCCATATTGCACACACTCATTCGTCCTTCCATGGATAGTGCACGAATAGCATCACCACCAAACTCAATAGTGCAACCATTACCCCCGGCAGTACCGATCTTGCCAATAATCGCAAGCACAATATCTTTTGCTGTAACGCCAGGTCCCACTTCACCATCAACACTGACCAACATATTGCGCGACTTCTTCTGCAATAAAGTCTGAGTCGCCATGACATGCTCAACTTCTGAAGTACCAATCCCAAACGCCAAAGCACCGAAAGCTCCGTGCGTGGACGTATGCGAATCCCCACAAACAACCGTCATACCAGGCAAAGTCGCCCCTTGCTCTGGCCCAATAACATGCACAATTCCCTGCCGCAAGTCATTCATCTTGAACTCAGTTACACCAAACTTCTCGCAGTTCGCATCCAACGTCTCCACCTGCAGCCGCGACACCGGATCCTCAATACCCTTCGACCGATCAGTAGTAGGAACATTATGATCAGCGACTGCCAGCATCGAACTAGTACGCCAAGGCTTACGCCCAGCCAGTTGAAGCCCTTCAAAAGCCTGCGGGGACGTCACTTCATGGACTAAATGACGGTCAATATATAAAAGCACCGTACCTTCTTCCTGCTGATGAACGACGTGCGCGTCCCAGACTTTGTCATATAAGGTCTTGCCAGCCATAGTTCGATGCCTCTATTGATTCATTACATACGCAGCATGATATAGACCATTGTCAAATAACTCAAATTCATATTGATTATATATGCCATTCCATGCTGGAATAGCTAAATGGATTTCCCATCACTCAAAGCATTCGTCGCCGTAGCTGAAGCTGGCTCCTTCTCCCGAGCAGCCGAAACGCTATTCATGACTCAACCAGCGATCAGCAAACGCATAGCCAGCTTAGAAGACGACCTGGGTACCGCCCTCTTCGACCGGCTGGGCCGTACCATCCAACTCACAGAGGCCGGTGAAAAGTTCCTCATCAGCACCCGCCGCATCCTGACCGACATCGAAATCAGTCGCGAGGAGGTAGTATCCCTATCATCAGAGGTCAGTGGCCGATTACGCCTTGCCACCAGCCACCATGTCGGCATCCATCGTCTCCCCCCAATACTGAAAGCCTTTACCCAAACATACCCACAAGTAGAACTCGACCTACTCTTTATGGATTCAGAACTAGCTTGCGCCGACGTCGCCAGCGGCCTTATCGAACTCGCCGTGATCACCTTGCCCGAGAACCTTGAAGGCACACTCCTCACTCAGTTAGTATGGCCGGACCCCCTAAACATTGTCTGTGCCGCAGACCACCCGATGCTAATCGAACTAGGGGAAACAGGAACTTTCACACCACAGCAACTTCAACAATACAAGGCCGTCCTTCCTGCCCGCGGCACAGTCACTAGAACTATATTATTAGACGCATTAAAGCCTTTTAACGTTAACGTCGAAACCAGTCTAGAAACAAACTATCTGGAAACCATAAAAATGATGGTATCCGTCGGCCTAGGCTGGAGTGCTTTACCCCTGAGCATGATTGACGATGGTATGCGCGCTGTACCAATTCCCTCACTTTCAATGCAACGACAGCTAGGATCAGTACGACTCAAAGGAAGAACCCTGTCGCGGGCTGCGTTGGCGTTTTTGGAATTATTACCAGAGCATGCGTTATAGGCGGCGAATATGTTGACGGATATATCGCAGTACAAATATATGTATCGGGAATGCTATCGCCGAACCAAAAACTATAAACACTGCAGATAGAAGAGCGTGCTTTCCTTTGTAAACGAATGCACTGTAAACAGACGCAACACAACACGCCGAACTGTAGTGTAGCGTAACTCGTAGTATTACGGGCTCTGCCGTATTCTCGGCACACAACAGCCCTGACTTACGCCTGAAAAATGGCTCTGCAGTCAAATTGAAAAAATACTCCGCAGAGTGATTTTTAAGACAACCCTATTGCACTGAAATTGCTTGCGGGATTACTCCGCAGAGTAATTCCAGAAATGGAGCCAACTGTTACTTATATGGAACAACATAGCGATAAAAACCAGGGCAATAACTACTGGCTTGTTTTACAGCTTTATAGCCAGCGAAACCTATCATCAACAGGAAGCAATCGAACCAGCAACAATAGCCCAACAGGTAAAGACTGTAGCCCAAGCTCTCGACCGCGGAACCTGCAAACTCATTCTCCTGCTTCCAGAATTCGACAGACACAAAGCGTGGGCACAAGATTGCCAACGTAGCTGCGCTTAGTTCGATGGCAATGAAACACTTAGCAGCAGAAGATGTGAATATCAGAATAGCCGATCGCTATCTGGTTGTAGTGCATGTTGACGCTGATAATTGTAGCGTCCTGCCCGTTTTCATGAAGCACGGCGACCCACTATCAATTGGGCGAATGGTGGGGATACATCTGTGGGAAATGGGGGTTTAAAGATGTAAAAATACATACGCCTGACGGAAAGAAGCTAGTATTTAAAACACTGTTAAAACGGTTTATATTCAGGCAATCGGATGGAGGTTTAATAAATTGAATACAAGTGGCAAATTGTGAGCAACTTCTATATTGCTGAAGAAATCAGGGCTGTTTAATTGCTGCACGCGGATATTTTGAAATTTCCACTTAAAAGCGGGCAACAGTTATTGGATCAACAAGCGCACCGACTTATCGAAGGTTTCGAAAACGGAAATAAAGCGGTCACATTTCATAGTCCTGTATGTTTGCTTTAGCCACTCTCAGCTAAAATACGTTTTTTGATCTTATAAGGGCGCAAAAAACGTCATCGATATAAACTCCCACACCGCCAAACATTTTTCGATGACGAATGTCTCCTGAAGTGGAAAGCTGATCAAGAACGTAGCTTGCATATTCGGCACTGGTGGCCATATTTCTATGCGTCCTTTGTACCTATCAAAATTAGTTAATTCAGCTTATCTTAATTATCAAGGTAATTCGGGATGATGATGAAGAATACGACTAGCGGTTGGATAAACGGCTTTATTGGCATGCTGATATTTAGCGGATCGTTGCCAGCCACTCGTATTGCTGTTCAGGATTTCGATGCTGTATTCCTGACAGCTGCGAGGGCTGGTATTGCTGGAATGGTTGCGGTGCTAGTGCTGATTAGCTTACGAGTTAAGCGTCCTGGGCGTGAGGATGCTAAGTCACTCGTCATTACTGCAGTTGGGGTTGTGGTGGGCTTTCCATTATTGACAGCTCTTGCGCTGCAACACATAACCGCTGCTCACTCTATCGTCTTTATCGCTTTGCTTCCCTTGATGACAGCGTTGTTTGGCGTTCTGCGTGCTGGTGAAAGGCCTAAGGCTACCTTCTGGGCATTCTCCTGCATGGGTAGTGCATTGGTCGCAGGCTTTGCGTTGAGTAACGGCGCTGCTAGTAATCTGGTTGGGGATGCCTATATGGTCGGCGCTATTGTTATCTGCGGACTGGGTTATGCTGAGGGCGCTAAATTATCTAGAAAACTAGGGGGCTGGCAAGTGATCTGTTGGGCATTGGCTATTTCTCTGCCTATGATGCTTACATTGGCCTTTGTAATCCGGCCAGCTACGTTCGCAGATGTCCAGCCTCAAGCATGGTTTGGTTTAGCTTATGTTTCCTTGTTTAGCATGCTTATTGGATTTGTATTCTGGTATCGCGGGCTTGCCCAGGGAGGCATCGCCACTGTGGGTCAGCTTCAGCTGTTGCAGCCCTTTTTCGGTTTGATACTGGCAGCGCTTATGCTTGGTGAAAGCGTTAGTGTGCTAATGTTTGTGACTGCCGCCCTGGTGGTTTTGTGCGTCGTTGCCGCAAAACGCTTTGCTTGAACAGATATATCTAGGGTATTACGGCTTCGATCAGAAATGGGCCATTAAAGGCTAAAGCTTCTGCTAGGGCGTCTCTGAATTCATTGACCGTGCGAGCACGAACGGATTTGACGCCCATGCCAGAGGATAGCGATACCCAGTCAAGTTTGGGACGATCTAATTCCATCATATCCAAGGCGACCCGGCCGCTTGCTGCCTGGACGTTTTCTAACTCATGTTTCAAGATTGCGTAGCTGCTATTGGCGTAGATAATTGTGGTGATGTTGAGCTTTTCGCGAGCTTGTGTCCACAGAGCCTGGAGCGAGTACATGGCACTACCGTCGGCTTGCAGATTAACAACTTTGCGATTTGGGCAAGCTACAGCAGCACCTGTGGCGATCGGCATGCCGCCGCCAATGGAACCACCGCAGACTTCTAGCCAATCATGAGCTGCAGCTGTTGCTGTGCTTAATGTTACTGATCGTCCCGATGTGACAGCTTCATCGATGACAATGCTATTGGTTGGGAGTTGGTTGGCGACGATGGTGCCAATGGCGGTGGCGTTTAGCGGCCCATCCTGTGGTTCGTCGTGAAGCTCTAAGGTTTGGAGTCTCGGCTCTAGATTATCAGCACCCAGAGTGGATACCAGCTGTTTCAGTGCATCGATACCGTTTTCATGCATGTTTGCAAGAGTGTGTACTTCAGTGTTTTCGGAGTACAGCTTGCTGGGCTTGTCCGGGTAGGCAAAAAATCCAACGGGACCTTTTGCACAGCAGGTTATTAGTGTTTTGTACGGAGCCAGCAGTTCAATGGCTGGATCAATGGGATACGGTATTTCTTTTACCGTGACGCGTCCCTCGCCTCGTTGGAACCGGGCTTTGAAAGTTTCAGCGAATAGGGTGATGTTGCAGTATTGTGCTAGCTTATCAGCTAATTCGAGTGCTTCGGCATGCAGACAGTGGCCACCGAGGACTATGCATATATCGCTAGCCTTGGATTCTGATCCGGCACCGGATTTAATGATGTTGGCTATTGTTTGTATGCGTGTGCTTGAGACATCTTTGCCTGATTTTCTAATAGTCTCTTTTACAGGTGAGGTGGCTGCATCTGGCTGTACTGCGATTGGAGTTACGGTATCCCAGGCAGTATTGGCAGGTAAAATTAAGGTCGCTATATGACCGGGATGACGTCTGGCTTGTTCAACAGCTTCAGCGCCAGCTCCTGCTAATTCATCGGATGTTGTTGGTGTTTTAACCCAATGAGACACAGGTTTTGCAATGCCTTGGATGTCAGATGTTAGTGGCGCATTGTGTTCGATATGACTTAGAGCATGCTCGCCGACAACGTTGACGACTGGGGTCCAGGCCTTGCGAGCATTGTGTAAGTTGGAAACACCGTTCGCTAAGCCAGGACCGGTATGCAGCAATGTGACTGCCGGCTTACCTGCCATACGAGCGTAGCCATCGGCAGCACCCGTTACCACTGTTTCATGTAACCCTAATATGCAGCGCAACCCAGGTACTTTGTCCAATGCTGCGACAAAGTGCATTTCAGACGTACCG
>JBLHWG010000070.1:0-17665 GCA_047629055.1 Halioglobus sp. | reverse complement strand
GAGTCAGCGGTGCTGCATGCACTGCTGACTATTGCAAACTACTGAACCTCCTCACGCCTAGGCAACCTTTTCGGAGGCTGTTCGAGAATAGCGATTGCGCCCGCAGTGCGTACGCAACCGATCGTACTATTCTTGGACAGCCTTTTACGCTGCCCAGTGCATCTCAACGGGTAACTATGCATGTCTGACAAGCCTATTGATCGGGTTGCCGGTGCCACGCCAGTGCGCGTTGCACGAAAAATCAAAGGTCTTTCAGATCGGGCAATCGCATGGATATTTGTTGGGCCGACAATTTTTCTATTGTTGGCTATCAATATTTTCCCACTGATCTGGACGATTAATCTTAGCTTTACCAATTTTAAAGCTAACAGGACTAATCGGGTCGTTGAATACATTGGGCTAAGAAACTACGAACGCATATTGTCAGACAGTGATATCTGGCTTTCGATGCAAGCCACAGCACATTTTTTGTTTTGGACGCTTTTCTTTCAAGTACTGCTTGGTTTTGCATTGGCTTGGTTGATTAACAAGAAATTCCGTGGCAACGACATGTGGACAACCATTATCGTGCTACCAATGATGCTCTCACCAGCGGTGGTTGGAAATTTCTGGACCTTTCTGTATCAGCCACAAATTGGTTTGTTTAATTACGTCGTTACCTTTTTTACCGGGGGGGATCCGTCCGGATTCGATATGCTCGGGTCTGTCAATCTTGCACCCTGGGCTATCGTGATAGTCGATACGTGGATGTGGACGCCCTTTGTCATGCTTATTTGTCTGGCTGGGCTAAGAAGTATTCCCGACTAGATCTATGAAGCCGCAGAGGTAGATCGGGCATCCAAACTCAGGCAGTTCTTCACTATCACCATTCCTATGGTGCTTCCGTTTCTGATGTTGGCCGTGTTGTTTCGGGGCATCGAAAATTTCAAGATGTTTGACTTAGTTGTCCAGCTGACAGGCGGCGGACCCGGTTCGGTAACAGAGATGGCCTCGATAAATCTTAAACGAGAAGCATTTGAGAAATGGAGAACAGGGTACTCCAGCGCATTTGCCATCATTTTGTTTGTAACCGTGTTCGGATTGGCATCAATTTATGTCAAGGCACTTAACAAGGTGAAGGAACGATGAGCTATTCAGTCACTGAACCTTCGTCTCGCCAAAAATGGTTTGCGGGTACATTAGTCATTACGTACGCCCTGATCACTATGATGCCTTTGTTGTGGATCATGATGACAAGCTTCAAGACCCCGCCGGACAGTATTAGTTATCCGCCCAAGGTGTTCTATGAGCCGTCAATGGAAGGCTATGTCAATTTGTTTACAACGCGCACACGGCTCAGCTCTGAAGCTCTAGAAGCGCTTCCTCCACCGGCTAACTTCGCCGAAGAGATTGTTCGAAGCCGAAACATGGTTATATCCGGGCCGTCAAAGTTTGGAGAGCGGTTTCTTAACTCTGTAATTATTGGCTTTGGTTCGACGTTTCTCAGTATTTTTCTAGGAACGCTTGCAGCGTATGCGTTCTCGCGTTTCAAGATTCCCATGGCCGATGATCTGTTGTTCTTCATATTGTCGACACGGATGATGCCGCCGATAGCGGTGGCAATACCGATATTTCTGATGTATCGGAAACTTGGATTGAGTGATTCGCACGTGGGAATGATATTGCTATACACGGCTGTCAATATTTCACTAGCTGTGTGGTTGCTGAAGGGATTTATTGATGAAATTCCACGTGAATATGAAGAGGCAGCGCTTATTGATGGCTACACGAGGTTTCAAGCTTTTTACAAAGTGGTGCTTCCGCAAGCGGCAACAGGTATTGCCTCAACCGCTATTTTCTGTCTGATCTTTGCCTGGAATGAATATGCATTTGCTGTGCTTCTGACATCCGGTACTGCGCAAACAGCACCCGCGTTTATACCCACTATTATCGGTGTGGGTGGTCTGGACTGGCCCGCTATTGCTGCGGGTGCAACGATCTTTCTATTGCCGGTTATGATCTTCACCGTCCTATTGCGTAAGCATCTACTGCAAGGAATCACATTTGGAGCGGTACGCAAATGATGCGTTTTATGAAGGGAATTTATACGCTTAAGCGCGGACCGTGGGAGCTGATTGCCACGTTGTTGATATGCATAGGTGTATTCATGCTTATGCAGCCGTTTGTTTTGTGGGCATATACCTACTCATTTATAGTGACTCTGGTAGGAACTGTCATGTTTATCGTGGTAAGCCACTTTTCGGAGCAGGAATAATGGCTGAGATTGTCATCAAAAACCTGCAGAAGAATTTTGGCGACTTTACGGCTGTCAAAGAGTCATCATTCAAAATTGAAGATGGTGAATTCTTCATGTTGCTCGGCCCCTCTGGTTGTGGAAAAACGACAACATTGCGCATGATTGCAGGGCTTGAACTCCCCAGTTCGGGTGAGATCTACCTCGATGGTGAGGAGATCAGCCTTCTGCCACCCTCAAAGCGGGACATTGCCTTTGTATTTCAGATGTTTGCCTTATACCCGCACATGAATGTCAGGAAAAATATCAGCTACCCTTTAGTCAGCCAGGGCATGAAGCGGCATGACGTTCGTGCAAAGGTTGCAGAGGTTGCAAAAATTCTGGGTATTGAAAATATTCTGGATAAACCGGTGGGTGGATTGTCTGGAGGTGACAGGCAGAGAGTAGCGCTCGGTCGCTCCATTGTGCGCGAACCGAAAGCCTTCATGATGGATGAGCCTTTGGGGGCGTTGGATGCTGAGTTCCGCGAGCATATGTCAGAAGAGCTCAGAGCTTTGCATGATCGTATGGGTGCGACCACTGTCTACGTCACACACGATCAACTAGAAGCCATGCAAATGGGTGACAAAATTGTCGTGATGAACAATGCGGTGGTGGAGCAATTTGGAACCCCCAGTGAAATCTACGATAAACCGGCTAGTCTGTTTGTGGCCGACTTTATTGGTTCACCGTCAATGAATTTCCTGAATTTCACAGGTGAGATCACTCAAGGTCAAACCCACATTAATTTGGGACCGCACAGTGTTGATGTACCGCAACAATACGAAAACAAAAAAGGTGAATTGGTATTTGGCGTTCGGCCTGAGCACATCGTGCTGACAGACAATGGCCGTATGCGTGCGCAAGTTCTAGCGTTGGAATATTTGGGAACGACGCAAATTGTCGTTTTGAAGTCAGAGTTTGGTGAGCTCAAGGCTCGTGTGGATTCATCCCTTGGAGTGCGCGTAGGCGAAAGCGTCGGTGTTAAATTTAACGCACGCACAATATCGCTATTCGATCAATCAACTGGCTGGGCAATTCGTTCCGAGCTTAACGACGAGGTTTTACGACGTGGCTGAAGTCATACTGGAAAACCTAAGCAAGGCCTTTGGCAAGCAGAAAGCTGTCGTCGATATGAGTATGACGATAGAGAACGGCAGCTTTGTTGTTCTATTGGGCCCTACAGGGGCTGGAAAAACAACAACGCTACGATTGATATCGGGATTGGAAAAGGCTGATACAGGTTGCATTAAAATTGATGGTCGAGACGTTAATAATGAGATTCCGGCACAGCGTGATGTTGCTATGGTATTCCAAGCGTATTCGCTTTATCCACACTTAACAGTTCGAAACAATCTTGCGTTTCCTTTGCGTTCACCGATACTTAACACGTCGAAGAAAGAAGTAGAACGCAAGGTCAATGAAGTAGCCGAGATTCTGCAAATCACGCACAAGCTGGATAACCGAGCAACTGAATTATCCGGTGGTGAAATGCAACGGGTTTCCATTGGCCGCGCTCTAGTGCGTGACCCTGCTATTTTTCTTATGGACGAGCCATTAAGCTCTCTTGATGCCCGTCTACGAGCAGACTTGAGAATTGAGCTAAAGCGTATTCATTATGATCTTGGGTCGACGCTGCTCTATGTTACGCACGACCAAATCGAAGCCATGACAATGGCGACTCATGTTGGTGTTCTGCAGGACGGTGAGCTTGTGCAATTCGGCTCTCCGCGTGATATTTACGAGAATCCCAACAGCGTTTATGTGGCGGCTCGATTAGGCTCACCACGTATCAATCTGATACCAGCAGACCTGTTTGATTCCATGGCAAAGCAGGTACATACACTAGGGCTTAGACCTGAGCATATACGTTATGGAGAAGGTGATGCGGCAACCGTAAAACGTGTTGAGCACTTGGGTGATCACACCCGTTTGCACCTTGAGTTCAAAGGTCATTCAATTATAGGGCTAAGCCCAACGGGGAATCCGTACCCGGCTGGTAGCCTTGTGAGAATTCAACCTGAAAAACCACTTTGTTTTGATGAGCAAGGCAATCGAGTTGCCGGGAGAGTCGCGTGACACAATTAATTAATGCCAGAGAGAATCTGGTCACTGAAGCCATTGACGGATTATTAGCTACATCAGGTGGTTCGCTGTCTCGGCTCGACGGATATCCTCATATAAAAGTGGTTTATCGCTCTGATTGGGATAAGTCGAAGGTTGCACTTATCTCTGGCGGCGGGTCTGGCCATGAACCAGCGCACGCAGGCTTTATTGGCGCCGGCATGCTTACCGCTGCTGTGTGTGGTGAAGTATTCGCATCTCCGTCCGTAGACGCAGTATTGGCGGGTATTCTTGCTGTTACAGGCGAAGCTGGTTGTTTGCTTATCGTCAAGAACTACACGGGTGATCGACTCAATTATGGCCTTGCGGCAGAACGTGCTCGTGCCTTAGGCCTCAAGGTGGAAATGGTGGTGGTTGACGATGACATTGCACTTCCGGATCTACCACAGGCTCGTGGTCTTGCGGGAACGCTATTTGTGCACAAGATAGCGGGAGACCTGGCAGAGTCAAGTGATTCACTTGAGGCAGTTTTTGAGGCTGCGAAAGCGGTTATTGAAAAAAGCGCATCAATTGGCATGTCGTTGGATACCTGTACTGTTCCTGGCTCACATAAGGAAGATCGCATAGCTGCCGGTAATGCAGAGCTTGGGCTTGGCATACACGGAGAGGCAGGTGTTGAACAAGTGAAATTTGAAAATGCCGAAACTGCTATGCAGATGGTTCTGGAAAAACTCAAACCACATATGAATCAAGGCCCTGCGGTTGCATTGTTGAATAATCTGGGCTCAACTACACCACTGGAGATGTCTGTATTGGCCAATGAGTTGATGAACTCTCCTCTGGCTGAAAACGTACAATTCGTAATTGGCCCGGCTTTGCTAATGACATCGCTTGATATGCACGGATTTTCGGTATCCGTCATGAATGTCAGCGATGCTCAAGTCGAATCGCTGGAAAAACCCGTCGATCTTCCTGCCTGGCCAGGAGTTCAGCGCCGAACAACGGTACAAATCGACCCTATTCCAGATGGTTTAACACCGGTGCAGCCTATTGCCTCTGACAACTCAAAAACTCGTCAGACAATCATTTCGATCTGCGATATGTTGATTTCATCGGAAGCGGCTCTCAATGGGTTAGATGCGAAGTCAGGTGACGGGGATACCGGAACCACTCTGGCTACTGCTGCTCGCTCATTGAAGGGTTCTCTGGACCGAATGCCGTTGGCCGATCTAACTCAATTGATGCCGGCATTAGGCAATGAGCTTAGCCAGACTATGGGGGGGTCCTCAGGTGTGATTTTAGCGATCTTCTTCAACGCCACGGGTGATGCTTGTGCTCGCGGCCTGCCCATCCACAGTGCGCTGGCAGAGGGGCTCACGCGAGTGTGTCAGGTTGGAGGAGCAGAGCTGGGAGACAGAACCATGGTAGACGCCTTGCAACCGGCTCTACAGGCATTGCCTGACGGGCTGAACCTTGCTGCACAAGCAGCTAGGCGTGGCGCTGATGCCACGGCATCGATAACCAAGGCCAAAGCAGGGCGTGCGGCCTATGTGCCTGAAGAGAATCTGTTAGGGCATAACGATCCGGGTGCCGAGGCAGTTGCTCGGGTGTTTGAAGGCTTGGCAGATACTGCTTAGCGGCATCCGTAATGAACAAATTCGACGTGGTTACCAAAGACAAGCCCACTGTTAACGATATTGCTCGTCATGCGGGTGTGAGTCTTGCCACGGTGGACCGCGTGATTAATACAAGGCCCGGCGTGCGCAAGGTAACCATAGAGCGTGTAACCAGTGCGATTCAGGAACTAGGCTATATTCGTGATACGGCTGCTGCTAATCTTGCAAGGCGTCGCGTCTATCGATTTTTTTTTCTATTGCCTGACAACAACAGCGAATTTATTAATTCGCTACAAGATCAGATTGTCTATCAATCCGATGCACATTCCAATGAGCGAACGTTTTTAGACGTACGTCGTGTCAGAGCTTTCGACCCTCAAGCCATAGTAAACGCGCTAGATGCTCTGGAGCCGAATCAGGCCGATGGAGTATCTGTTATCGCACCGGAAACGCCGGCCGTTCGAGATGCTATTGATCGTGCTCGAGAGCGTGGATTGTCAGTAATTGCCTTGTTGTCGGATTTACCTAGTTCTCAACGCGATCACTTCATTGGTATTGACAATACGTCAGCAGGCCAAACTGCAGCACAGCTGATGGGGCGTTTTATCAAAGCTGATAGTGGCCGTATTCTGGTTCTGGCCAATTCGCGACTTGCGCGTGATCACCTGGAGAGGCGGCATGGTTTCGATAGCATTATGTCGAAGCAATTTCCGCAATTTGAAGTGCTTCCGTCTGTTGAGGCTAAAGATGATGAGGAGTTGTCAGAACGTCAATTGCCCAATGCCTTTAATACCTGGCCTGATATTAGAGGAATCTATACCTCGTATGCCAGTAATCCCGGTTTGATTCAATTCCTGAGAAAGAAGACGCCGGATGTGGTGGTCATCGCTCATGAGCTGACACCACTGTCTCGCAATGCGTTGCAAGATGGCGAATTTGATGCGTTAATATCTCAAGATTTGGGGCATATTGTGCGTAGTGCTGTTAGATTGATGCGTGCCCGCGTCGATGCAGTACCCTACAATGCTCTGCAGGAGCGCATACGTGTTGAAATATTTCTGAAAGAAAACCTACCACCAGAAATATAAACATTTGCTTAAACGTGACGGAGAAAATATCGTGAGAACCATCAAGGGACCCGCATTATTCCTGGCGCAATTTGCCAACGATGACGCCCCATTTAATTCCTGGCAGGGCATTACCCAATGGGCCGCAGATTGTGGGTATAAAGGCGTACAGGTTCCCAGCTGGGATTCACGATTGTTTGATCTAGACACCGCAGCAATTTCTAAGAACTATTGTGACGAGTTCAAAGGGGTTGCCAGTGCCAACGGCGTGGAAGTCACTGAACTATCAACTCACCTTCAAGGGCAATTGGTGGCGGTACATCCAGCTTACGACGAATCCTTTGACGGGTTTGCAGATCTGTCAGTTCGTGGTAACCCCAAAGCACGACAAGCCTGGGCCGTCGATCAAGTAATGAAGGCACTTAGCGCTTCGAAAAACATGGGTATAGAAAACCATGCGACTTTTTCTGGAGCATTAGCCTGGCCGTATATCTACCCATGGCCACAACGACCAGAGGGACTGATCGAAACGGCCTTCGATGAGCTGGCTAATCGCTGGCGACCGATTCTTGACCATGCTGAAGATTGCGGTGTAAATGTCTGCTATGAAATTCACCCTGGTGAAGACTTACACGATGGCATAACCTTTGAGATGTTTCTGGAAAGGGTGGATAATCATTCTCGCTGCAACATGCTCTACGATCCCTCCCACTACTTACTACAATGCCTGGACTATCTAGATCACATTGATATTTATAAAGACAGGATCAAGATGTTTCACGTCAAGGATGCAGAGTTCAATCCAACCGGCAAACAGGGTGTGTATAGCGGGTATCAACCCTGGGTCGATCGTGCTGGAAGATTTCGTTCACTAGGTGATGGTCAAGTAGAATTTGCAGCAATCTTCTCAAAGATGGCTGCCAACAATTTTGATGGTTGGGCCGTTGTTGAATGGGAGTGTTGCTTAAAGCACCCAGAAGACGGTGCACGCGAAGGTGCCGCATTCGTATCAGATCATATTATTCGTGTGACAGAGCGAGCGTTTGATGACTTCGCTGATGGTGGAACCGACGAAGCTGCAAATCGTAAGATGTTGGGAATCAGCTAGCTGAAACTGTATGCCGATAAACGCTATTGGTTAAATGAATCCAAATGAAAGGGTGAGTGTCAATGGTCATTGAGGACAAAAGTCAGTATGGGCGCCGTATTCGGTTAGGGATGGTTGGCGGTGGCAAAGATGCCTTTATTGGTGGGGTTCATCGGATAGCATCCCGCATTGACGATCGCTATGAATTAGTAGCAGGCGCGCTAAGCTCTACGCCTGAAAAATCACGACTATCGGGTGCAGCAATTGGTTTAGCTGAGGATCGTATCTACGATGATTTCAAATCCATGGCTGTTCGTGAGGCAGGCCTAACTAACGGCATTGAGGCAGTTGCTATTGTCACCCCCAATCATGTGCATTACTTGGCGGCTAGCGAATTTTTAGCGCGTGGTATTCACGTGATTTGCGATAAGCCTTTAACATCAACACTTGTCGACGCTGAAAAATTATTCAAGGCTGCAGAGGATTCAGATGCGCTGTTTATACTCACGCATAACTATACCGGCTACCCAATGGTGCGACAGGCGCGTGAGATGATCGGCAATGGTGAGTTGGGTAAATTGCGAGTGGTTCAGGTTGAATACGCACAGGATTGGCTCACAGAGCAACAGGATTTTAAACAAGCGGATTGGCGAACAGATCCAGCCCGCTCTGGTGCAGGAGGTTGCACCGGAGATATTGGTACGCATGCTTTTAATCTTGCGTGTTTTATCACGGGGTTGGAAGTAGAGAGTATTGCTGCCGACATTCAAGCTTTTGTAGATGGCAGGCAGGTTGATGACAATGCACATGTCATGATGCGTTTTGGTGGTGGTGCACGCGGTATGTTGTGGGCTAGCCAGGTTGCACCTGGTAACGAAAATGCTCTACGCATTCGAGTGTTTGGTGAAAAAGGCGGCATCGAGTGGGTGCAGGAAGATCCAAACTATCTTTGGTTTACGCCGTTGAATGAGCCCAAGCGTTTGTTAACGCGCAATGGTGCAGGGACGGGTGAGGCGGCGGCAAGAATGAGTCGGGTTCCACCTGGCCATCCTGAGGGGTATTTGGAGGGGTTTGCTAATATCTATAGCGAGGCTGCGACAGCTATTATTGCCAGGCGAGATGATAAATCCCCATCGAGGGAGGTCATGTATCCCAGTATTGCTGATGGCTTACGTGGAGTGCAATTTATTGATGCTTGCGTTCGCTCATCTGCGGCAAATGCGGCTTGGGTTAGTTTGGCATAGCGGGTGGTGGGTCCAGTTTTTGGTAATTTGGAATTGAGTACGTTTAGGGCTTTGAACTTCAACTGGATCGGAAAGCACTCTAAGCTGTCTACTCAATTGACTATTCGACTCGATTGCTGTTGAAAGTGACTCTTAACAGCTGGTTTGTAGCCAGGATACTTCGTACTTAAGCAATTTCCGAATTAATACGAGTCGTGATTTCATTTAATCGGGTGAGGGCTTGCAAGGCCAGGGGTAGTGCGTCAGCAGACTGAACAAACTCATACGAATAGGTGATAATCGAGAATATCTCGCTGGGACTGGCTTCATTCTGCGTTGCTGCGAACCAGAGATTGAAGGCCAGCATTGTCAGGAGAATTAAGAAGATCAGTCCATATACAAGGCTTTCCGTGTCTGAAAGTCGAACCTCTTGCTTGCGAAGCCGAATAAAGTGGTTTGCGATGCGAGAAAGATTGCGGCTCTCGAGCGCAGCAACCTGTTTTTCTGTTTGAGAATTTAAATGGGCGTTGAGTTTGAAAAATCTACGTGCAAACATTCCATAGACGATCAGTGTACTCAAAGCTGCTAGGCCGGCTGATGTTGCCGGTGTGCCGTGAAACGACAGGAGGACTCCGATTGAAACAAACACGTGAATCATTGCAGTCATGGATTCAGGTGCTTTTATCTCCAAGAAGTCGACCAGCTCTCGCCCCATCAGAACTCGGGCATTGAAGACGGATATGGCCTTTTCTGCTGAACGGGTCGTAAGCGCCTTCCCCAATTCAACGCACATGGTTCTATACGCCCGCGTATCGTAGATGCGGCGGCCAGTGGCAACGATCAGAAGCAATCCGAAAACAATCAGCAAGTTGATAAAAGATGACCAATCACTCTTGAGAATGCCGTCGATGGACCTTCCGATCATAAGCGGAATTAGAGCGATCATCGCTGTTTCCAACAAGGTTCCGGTCCATGTGATAACGATTTTTCTGCGAAAGATACGAGCAGAGTCGCCATCGAAAGCCGGTCATCTATCTTAATCATATTCGACCACTGCAAAACGACTGTTTAGAGTGTTGGGTTGAATTTTCAACCGCCATTTCTCCTGTTTTACCGGTAACCAAATTGTATTTGAGCGTTTTGTCAATGAAGGCAGTAACGCACGCAGCGTAGACATTTATGCGTTGCATCAAAGTTCATTTATTTTTTGATCTTGGAAACTAGGTTGTCGACCTTGATACCAATTTACCGCCCAGTCGACTGTTGAATTGATATAGTCAGGCGCGAAAGCATCCGCACCCAGAAATTCAACTTTAAGTACACGCCAGGCATCTCCAATGCCGGTTCCACTTATGCGGTCCTTGCTGGAAGGATAAAGAGAATGATCGGCGTTCTCGAACACCTTGATCGTTACGTTGCTGTTCTCCGTTCGAGGTAGTTCTCGCTCATAGACACTGGCACTTTCCCTAGTATCCACATTCAGATCCTTATCACCAAAGAGGGCAAGCACGGGAACCCGCGTGTCTCGCAGTGCCTCGATTGCATCGGCATTAATATTGAGACTGACGAAATGCCAGCGAGCTCTATCCATGGCCCCCATACAGCACGCTGGCGCATCGCTCACCAGTTCCAGATAAGCCTCATAGGAAGCATCACTCGCCAACAGTGTGTCTACCTTTTCTCCGAAGGCTAATGCTGTCTCAATTTTCGCCTCCTTGTAGCCTTCCAAGAGCAACCGATTGCGCGTCAGGTAGCCTCCTTGTCGCCGCCAGTTAATAGCCGCAGAGACGGAAATCATAAACGCGAACTCCGACGATTGTGATACCGCCAGCGGCATAACCCAACCAGCTTGGCTAACACCCCATAGCCCAACGGCATCGCCATCGATATCTGTGCGCTGTTTTAGCACCTTCGCGACTGCAATTGCTTCGTTAGCCCGATCCTGCATGGATTGTGTCAGCCAATCACCTTTTGAGCGAGCAACGCCAGGCTTATCCCAACTGAGTGTTGCAAATCCGGCGCGGCCAAATGCATCCATCAACGGCTTGTAGTATCCGTAGCTGTCTGCCGTGATCGCACCGTCTCCGTGGATGAACATAACAGCTGGATGTGGACCCTCTCCACCGGGTAAAGTGAGATCGCCGACCAACACGCTTCCACGATGTTTGACTGAAAAGTTGCCGTCACTTGATGTTGACACGCAGCTGCCAAGCGTGACAAGAATTGCGATTGCAAGCACCATCCAGCTCCAGCGACTAGATCGGAGAGACGCGTTCATAATGCTTTGCATTCAGAGCTGGGTGCATCCAGGCGCGTCCATACAACCGTTTTTCCATATTCGGTCAGCCACCAATCTGTGCCGGTGTTTGCCTCTGCGATCACTGGAAACGTGACGATCAATGCCATTATATATGGGTCGATTTTCACGCGTCGGTTCCGAGAAGTTGCAATACCGACTGCTTGGCCATGCGTGCGCCACTTTTTCGCTTGAACTTTTTGTCGGCTGCAATTAGGCCGATGTATCCTTCGTACAGTGCTACTACCCATCCAGTCAGTTCCAACACGGAATAGTCGGTTGTAATCACACCGGCGTCTCTACCCTTCGATATTGCATCACCAATGTGATGCCGAAGTTTCTTGGTGACCGTAGCAGTCAACTTTCCGATCTCCGGATTTCGACACGATTCGGCGTGAATCTCGGACGCAAGCACTGCATTCTCATTCGTCGTGTAAACGATGATGTCCGATACCAGTTGCGCAATACCGCTGAGCGGATCCTTTGCAGATTTAAGTTGACGTCCTAACATATCAACATCCGCAAGTTCTTCCTCGACTAGACTTTTCACGATGTCGGCTTTGCTCGCAAAGTAGTTATAGGCTCCGCCAGCGCTGATTCCAGCGACTTCTAGAATCTGACGCATTGAACTTTGATGAAAGCCGTGCGTCACAAAGCACTGCTTCGCAGCCTCAATAATTTGTTGCTGTCGCTTTGCATGTAGGTTGTCATCTTTTTTCCTTGCCACTCTACTAATCTCCCTCGTAATAAATTAAAGAACCAATATTTCAAATGCTATTGAGTCTTTCTTGGGTCGTGTTGAAACGTTAAATGATTCATTGATTGCCCTGCCAGGCGAATTCTTAATCACTAGTACTACGTTGGCCGTTCCTGTTTGATAAATGGTAAATAAATCCTGCAAATGCAGTGTACTGACTGTCATCCCCAACGATGGGGCTATTCGTTATTGCACTGTCAAAGGCGGTGTAGTCGAATCCAACAAAAAAAGATGCACGCGATGTGAGCATCAGAGAGAGTTGAATATCTGCACCAACGTTAACGCCGCTGCCCGGTGTGTAGGAGGGCCGTGTTGACGTCGCCTCGGAGGCCTCCACTCCATAGTAATATCGGGTGAAATCTTTATGTTGCCATTCTCCGTTTACACTTGCCTCTAACATGATACCTTCGGCCAAAGCCCATTCATTACCAACGGCCACACCGATCCAACTGCTGTTGTGTTTGTCAGAGATGTCCTGACGGCCAGAAAATGTTATTGGCCCCATGCCCACATCAAATCCGATCTCAATCGCACTTTGCCTTTCGGTGAGCCCACTCAATAGAGGGTCATTGGGGGTAGGGTTTAGCCCTGTAAATCGAAGCTCTGCAACAACACGAGTGGAAAACAGACCTTCGTCGTTCAGACGGTAACTCAGGTGTGGTCCGAGCCATGTAAGTCTGTCACCGGAATATCCGATGAGCGGCAACGCTTGACTCTCAATTTCGGTATTTCCTACAAAAGGGCTTGGACCCGTTGCATAAATGAGGCCAGCGCTCCAACCTGGAAATGAATCTGAAATAGAATTGCTAGCTGCTGCCTGTATTGATGTCGACAGAAACAATATCAGTAATGTTTTTTTACCAAACATATTCTGATTACCGATTGGTCTATTAAAAAATAGGGGGTTTCCTTTAATTCGCATTAGTCTTTATCCAGTGAGTTTATATTAGGACGAACGTTCGTTATAATTAGTAAGGCAACAACTTAATGTTAGCCATGAAAAAAATCGGTTGTAGAAGATAGACAAGAAAACCAAACGGAATAATTCGCTGCAGTGTTAGGGCGATATTGTTTGGAAACCAGCGGTTGTGCTAGCTGTACCTGTGCTCAATCATCATTGTTTGATGGGCTGGATATTTCCTCTCTCTTCGAGAAATACGCTGGTCGCCAGGATAAGCCGCCAAATACGATTTTTAACCTGTCGCTATTGTTTTGACATTTCTTCAGGTCACTCCATATATGACTGAATTCGACAAAGATGATTTTGATAGGATTATTAGAATTGATGTTACGAGTTAGGCCATAGACAACCTTTTCATCCTCGCGCGCATATGTGCCAAACAATTTGTCCCAAATCATGAGTATCCCGCCGTAGTTCTTATCCAGATACTGCCGATTAGAACCGTGATGAACTCTATGAACCGACGGCGTGTTGAAGACTTCATCCAACCAACCTAGCTGGCCAACTCGTTCAGTGTGAACCCAATGTTGGTACTGAGCAACGAGGACTAATGCAACAAGCGCTTGGAACGGATTGAAGCCTATTAGAATCATCGGTACGAGAAACGCCCATTCGAAAAAGCCCTCAACTAGACTTAGTCGGAAACCGACTGTCAGATTGTAATCTTCTGAACTATGATGAACGCTATGGCTAGCCCAGAGGATTCGATGTTCATGCTCAGCCCGATGCATCCAATAATAGGTGAAATCAGCAGCCAGCAGCGCCAGTATCCACGTCCATGCCGTCATAGGGATGTGCAATGGCGTAAGAATATGAAATGGCAGTAGTGCCACAAATCCAAGGGAGGCGAATGCGGTTTTTTCAATAACTTGGTGTGTAATGAAAATTGTTAAGTTTGCGAGGGTATCTTTCCATCGCCGCTCCTTTTTTGTGAGCAAATCCAAAATCAGCTCAAAACCGGTAATGCCAAGATTGATTAAGAACAGCGTAGCCACGACCAGCATAATATGATGAGTATCAAAAAGAGATACTAGGTGCTCAATTATCATCGTAGCGCTTCCAGTTTCATAGTAATAGTAAATTTGTTTGCAATAAAATGAAACGAACGTTCATTCTATTAATAGTATGGGGGATTAATGTTAAAAATGCAAGGTGCCTCGTCAGGGTGAATCGACCGAGCATCTATCAGGCGTTTGGAAACGTTGAGCACAGTGTCTAGTTAGAATTTAGTATTTCAACGCTAAGGGAGGCAGTCCGCTCCTAGGTGCATACTGTGTTCAAGGCGGCGTCTGCCAGTGAACGCATTTGCTTGAGGTCTTCGTATAGTTTCTTAGGGTGCTTTCCTCAACGGTTGAGGATTAAGGTCTGCTTATCACTTATTGACGGACACTCTTAGTGCTATCGGATTCGACTGAGACTCTAGTAGCTATTATTATTGAAAATATCGTGAGAATGCCAGCAATTAGAAGTGCGAAGAAGTAGGATCCACTGCGATCAAATAGCCATCCGCTGAACCAAGGTCCCACTAATCCTGCCAACCCCCAAGCGGTAAATATCTGGCCGTAAGCTCGTGCGGATGATGCTAGTCCAAAGATATCTGTGACAGCAACTGGATAGATGGCGATGATAGCGCCATAACTGTAGCCGGCGAGAAAAAGTCCGAGCAAGACAAATAATAGGGGCGTTGACTGTAAAAATGTCTGAGGCGCAACTAGAATTATTATGGCAATGATCGTTAACGTAGGAATCAATCTTAGCAAGAATCTCGTACTTGTCTTACGGGTTAATATGACAGCGCTGAATCCGCCAATCATGTTGCCTGCAGCGACACTTGTGACGGCCCAGAATGCGGCTTCTTCAGTCAACTCTAACCAACGCGCTATTCCGTAAGCGTGCCCTAATACCATTAATCCCGCAAATACGGCGCACCCGTAGGCCGCCCACAAAACGGCTATGGCACTTCGCTCTTTTGGACTAAATATGTACTCAGCGTCTTCCTTTTCAAAGTCATAGCGTATACCAGAACGCTTTACTGCATAGGCTGCGAGTAGCGTAACTGCACATAGTGTGAAGGCTGTAACAAGTAAGGCTCGATTGTTGCCACCTGAATTTATCAGCTGAGAGAATAGGTAGGGGGCTGCGGTTGCCCCCACCGCATAGAATGCGGTGACCAATACCATCGCTTGGGCGCGATGAGAGGGAACGGCCCGAGCCGATAGTTGCAATGTATAGCCGTACCCTAAACCGTTGGCAGCGCCAAACACGACTCCGTAGTAAATGTAGAGTTCTACTGTCGAGCTACTGAGTGCCGCACCCCCCAAGCCCACACCAACCAGGCACGAGACCAGTACAAATACGTAAAACGGTGTAAGCATCCGGTAAAGAATGTGCCCAAACAAGACCGCTACTGTTAGTGATACCAGTGCCAGGGAGTATATAAAGCTGACGCTGGCACGAGACGCCCCGGGATACGTTTCCCATTCCGGCACAAACACTGAAAAAGCGTGAATCGAACCCAATAGCAGACTGACCACAAAGCAAGCGATAAGTGCGGGCGATTTATAATTCATGATCTCTACCTGCCACTCTAAGTGGGGTCGGACCATGCATTATGCTGTAAGCCTTTGATTCATGGCCGTGAAATTATTAGTTGTTCATAACAATCAATGCTTTACGGTGGTCCGACCTTGGTTGTTTTTTAGTGGAGCTCGGACCATCAATCAAGACTGTAAGTCTTTGTTTTATCGTTGTGAAATTAGCATTTCTACCACTTTTCAACGACTTATGGGGGTCTGACCCTCGTTAGTTGACATCGACGATTTTGCCTGGGTTCATGATGTTGTCGGGATCAATGGATTTTTTCAGCGTAGCCATGAGCAAATAGGCGGCACCGTGTTCTGCCAGCATGTATTCCTTCTTGCCGGTTCCCACGCCGTGCTCTCCTGTGACTGTCCCACCAAATTCGAGGGCTAGTTCGCTAACGGATGCACCCAGTGACTTGGCAGCGTCTGCCTCGGCACTACTATCAGGATCAAACAAAATCAGGAGATGGAAATTACCATCGCCAACATGACCTACAACAGGTGCGATAAGCCCGGATTCAGCGATGAGTTCTTTCGCACGCGCAATGCAATCAGCTAACGTTGAGATGGGCACACAGCAATCTGTCACAAGGCTCAAAGCACCAGGACGCAGGGCTTTTCCAGCGTAGTAGGCATTGTGCCGTGCCTGCCACAAGCGGTTGCGATCTTCAGTCTTAGTCGCCCATTGGAAATTCGATGCACCAAATTCCTCGCTGGCGGTTCGGAACAATTCCACTTGTTCTGCAACCCCAGCCTCCGTTCCGTGGAACTCCAGAAATAAATGCGGTTTTTCAGGAAATGACATATCAGTATTGTAAATATTCATTCCTCGCATCTGCATCTCATCCAGTAACTCTATGCGCGCCATGGGAATTCCCATTTGGCTTGCCATGATGACGGTGTCAACCGCATCGCCAATCGTGTCATACGTACAGGTTGCCGCTGAAATAGTATCCGGCTGTCCAAACAGTCGCACGGTAACTTTAGTGATAATACCCAGCGTACCTTCGGACCCAACAAACAAGCGAGTCAGGTCGTAACCCGAGGAAGATTTCCTGGCTCTAGAGCCTGTGTGAATAATCTGTCCATCGGGTAAAACAATTTCCAGTGCCAGCACATTCTCTCGCATGGTGCCGTAGCGAACGGTGTTGGTTCCGGAGGCGCGTGTAGCGGCCATACCTCCAATAGTGGCATCAGCTCCAGGATCGACTGTAAACATCAAGCCGGTTGCTCGCAAATCATGATTAAGCTGAGTACGGGTGACTCCAGGCTCCACAACAGCATCGAAGTCATTTTCGTTGATTTCGAGCACATTGTTCATTTTACTGGTATCGACAGTGATACCCCCGTGTATGGGTATGACGTGTCCTTCCAGTGATGTGCCTATCCCGTACGGAACGACAGGGCACTTATGTCGCCTGCAAATTTTCAACAGCTCGGCTACCTCGTTTGTTGATTCAGGAAATGCCACGGCATCGGGCAGACACGGAGTTGAATGGGCCTCGTCGTGACTATGAATTTGGAGGATGGATGAGCCGGTAGACAAGCGATCGCCTAGTAGCTCGCTCGCTTCTTCAATGGCTTTAGCAATACTTGGCTGCATGTTTTATGAACCTAAATTTGAGGACGTGGAGTCGTCGCGGAAGCCGTTACGTTACTTGGCTCTTTCGCGGCTAGCCAAGTTATGGGTTAAAACTGAAGATATCACGCAGTTCTGACATCATTATACCAATAACAACT
>JBLHWG010000069.1:0-17785 GCA_047629055.1 Halioglobus sp. | reverse complement strand
CTGGAGGAGTCAGCGCCTGGCATGACCTTGCGGTATATTTAATCGCAAGGTTCTGTGGGTACCAACACGCAATTGAAACCGCGAAGATCTTTCTCATCAGCGGGTATTCCGAAGGTCAGTCGCCCTATTCTGTTATTACTCGCTCGATGGAGTCAGCAAACGGGCCGATATCAGACTGTCAGGCTTGGATTGCCGACAACTATGCAACTGACAAGCCCGTTGAAAGAATGGTTGATCATTCGGGCCTGAATGTTCGCACCCTTTAACGCCGCTTTCGAGCGGCGACAGGGTTTACGCCTATTGAATATGTGCGAGCACTTAGGATCGAGGAAGCCAAACAGATGCTGGGATACGAAACGCTTTCAATCGAAGAGGTTGCTGAGTCTGTCGGTTACGAGGATCCAGCTTCATTCCGCCGTATCTTCAAACGCAATGTCGGACAATCGTCTGCAGCCTACCGAAAGAAATTTCAGCACATCCCACAAATGACTATCGGAAAATATCATGTCTGGTTGGACAACAATCACTTGCCAAGGTGAAGCGCATTATTAGTGACGTTGATGTGTACGACTTGGTACTAGGGTCATGGTCTACGCATCAAGAACCATTACCCGTTGAAACAGCCGCTGGCGTTATTGATGACAAAATTCACTATGTTGGCGGTGAAGCTGGCCGGCTGGACGCATTTACAGACATGCAAATATTCAATCCCTCTGAAAATACTTGGGTTAAAGGTCCATCACTCAATCGAGCGCGTCTGGTACCAACTGCTGTGTATTCGATCGAAAGTTGTGGATAGCTGCAGGAAGTGGTGCGCGTGGTTAGGAACCGGAACTTAACAGTATTGAATGTATAGAGCATGATTGATATTCAAGCTGGTTCGCAGGGTACCAAAATTCCCAGCAACTACTTCAGTGTCAAAAAGAGCTCGGCGCGTAGCCTCCGAGTCGGCTTGTTTTCAAACCGGCACGAACCAAAGATTCAGCCCACGTCACAGCACAAACAACACCATCAAGCACAGGTAGGCCATGTTCTTCGGATAATGACTGTGCCAAATCTGTCATGCCAGCACAGCCTAATACTATCGCCTCAGCTCGATCTTCAACAATTGCCAGAGCAATTTCTTTACTTATCTTATCTCGTGCATCGCTACCAGGTTTTTCAAGATCGAGCACAGCAACCTCTGATGATCGTACACCGCCGCATCGGGTAGCTAAACCATAGCGAACCAAATTATGCTCCAGCGCTGGCACCGAGCGCGCCAGAGTTGTGACCACAGAGAAACGATTCGATAAAACCGAGGCTGCATGGTAGGCAGCTTCACCAATACCCATTACGGGAGCATCGGTGGCGCAACGCACGGCATCAAGCCCGGTATCGTCAAAGCAAGCCAGGACTATAGCGTCGGCGTCAGGGTATTCCTTCACTAACCCTAGAATACCGGCAAGGCTTGCTGCCTCATCGTAGTAACCTTGGATGCTGGCAGGCCCACTGCTTGGATTAACCGCAGTAACGTTAGTGCTGGGTAGTGCTACACCTTCGGCCACAAGCCCAATCTTTGCGGTCATGCTCGCAGTAGTGTTTGGATTAATGATTAACAATCGCATAAGCTTCTATACATCCCCACCCAAATAGGCAGCTTTGATTCTGTCGTCGCTCTTAAGGTCACTGGATTTTCCCGATAATACGATTGACCCTGTAGACATCGCATAGGCCCTATGTGAAATAGATAGCGCCATACGGGAATTTTGCTCCACCAAAAGTACCGATACGTTTTCGTCTCGATTGATCGCAACAATTGCACGGGCAATGTCCTGTACCAATTTTGGCGCAATGCCCAACGAAGGTTCATCAAGCAACAGTAGTTTGGGTTTCGCCATCAGCGCCCTACCGATGACCATCATCTGCTGCTCACCCCCTGAGAGAGTCCCCGCCTGCTGGCTGGAACGCTCTTGCAATCGTGGGAAACGTTCGTACACACTTTTCAAGGACTGAGCAATTTCACCCTTGTCGGTACGAGTGAACGCGCCCATTAATAGATTATCTTTGACTGACATATAAGGAAATACGCGCCGGCCTTCTGGGACCATCGCGATACCTTTTTTAACAATATCGGCAGCCTTGGTACCGTCGAGGCGAGAGCCTAGATAGTGGACCTCGCCAGAAGCAATAGGACTTAGACCGGTAATAGCACGCAATATTGACGACTTACCCGCACCGTTAGCACCAATCAGTGCCACCGTTTCGCCTTCATTGAGTTCGATAGACACACCCTTCAGGGCGTACACATGGTCGTAATAAAGTTCGACATTATCAAGTGAGAGCATTTGTGTCATGGCTAGAGTCCTATCGCGTCGTCTTCGCTACCTAGATAAGCTTCAATCACTTTCTCGTCGGCCTGAATGTCTGAAGGTGAGCCTTCTGCGATTTTCTGCCCAAAATTAATGACCACTATTCGATCGCTAATTTTCATAACTGCTGGCATATCGTGCTCTACCAAAAGAACGGTGATGCCACGCTCGTCGCGTAGACGTCGAACCAAGGTAACCATATGCATGGTTTCATCGTAATTCATACCGGCAAAGGGTTCATCAAGCAGCAGAATTGCAGGGTCGGTAGCAAGACCGATTGCCATCCCCAGTGCTCGAAGATGTCCCTGCGGTAGGTTGGAAGCTACTTCCTTACTAATGGATTCTAAACCCAGAAACTCTATTATCTCATCAGCCGATTGGCCGAATCTTCGTTCATCTGCGCGAGCCTTCTTGCTACTCAGAAAAAATCCTAGCAGCGATGAACTTGATCGTAAATGGTGTGAAACAACTACATTTTCCCTAACTGTCATGGACCTAAAGATAGTGGTTTCCTGAAAAGTTCGAACCACCCCCATACGTGCGACGACATGTGGCGTCAGATCTGAAATTTGCTGGCCGTTAAACTTGACACTGCCAGATGTTGTTTTGACAAAGGACGAAATCAATTTAAACAGCGTGGATTTCCCTGCGCCATTGGGACCTATCACCGACAGGATTTCACCTGCCGAGACAGTGAAAGACACGTTGTTTACAGCAGTCAGGCCACCGTATTTTTTAGTGACACCATCAATCTCGAGAATGGTGCTCATGAGCGACCATCCTTCTTGTTAAAAATACCCATGCTAAGAATACCGTTGGGCAGCATCAAGATGAGTGCAATTAACAAGGTGGAATAAATGAGAAGCTGGTAACGGCCCGCTGTAAACAAAAGGTCCCAACCAAAATAGAGAACAAGTGTTCCGAGCATAGGTCCGAATACATAACCTAAGCCACCGAGGAAACAGTTCAACATGAAGTTCACACTGTCGGTCACCTGGAAACTGGACGGGTACACTGATTGTGAAATCGCGACGAACATAGCTCCTGAGATACCTCCAAAAAAGCTGGATATAGAGTACGCCAATACACGCAGGTAGGAAGTGTTAACACCTATAGAGGCTGATAGTTCTTCGTTCTGTTGTAGTGAGCGGCATAAGTGCCCAAGCCGTGAATTGACCACACGCCAAAGGACGGCGTAACAGATCAGCATCAAAGTGACAGCCATAAAATAGAAAGCCAGTTTAGGATTCTCAAGCGTGCCAAAGTCTGGAATGAGCGTGTATCCGAACATTGAGAGTTCCTGCGGCAAAGGAATAGACGTTATCCCCTTAGCCCCATTAGTAATGGATAGCGCCAATGCCGCAAGGCGCATCACCTCAGTGAGAACCAATGTGACCATGGCAAAATAGACACCGCGTAAGCGAAGTATCGGCATACCGATTAATACACTCAGCAGCGCGCAAAACATACCTGCCAACGGAATGGTAAACCAGAAGTTCACATCCATTTTAGTGACCAGCACAGCGGATACATAGCCGCCCGCCAACGCATAGGCACCCTGCCCAATATTGATTCGCCCGATATAAAACGTCAACCAAACACCCGCAGAGGCTATTGATAGTAAAGCGACCGAGGTGAGCGTGTAATAAAAGTCCCAACGCCCTGTCACGGCAATGATCGAGGGCACTGCTACAAAGAGGATGCACAGAAATACAACGAGCCCCGCTATTTTTTTGGCATTTATCATCATCAGCCCCAAGGTTTACCCATCAGGCCCTGAGGTCGAAGCGCCAGGAATAGCATTAACGAGGCGAAGATAACCAGGTACGTAATGTCGCCATAAGCAGAAAGCGCTGTGAGTCCAATCGACTCCATCATGCCAAGAATAAATCCACCAGCGATTGCCCCGGAAATAACGCCCGCACCGCCAATCATAATCATTAGGAAGGCTTTGATGGAGGTGGGTCCACCCATGCCAAGATTAATGCCCGTGATAGTGACGAGCAAGCCACCAACGCCACCCGCGAGCATGGCTCCCAAGGCAAAACCGATCATGGAGTAGCGATCAACATCTACGCCCATTAACTGCGCAGCCACTTTGTCTTGTGCCAGAGCGCGCATGGCACGACCGGATTTTGAGTATTGCATGAACACGATGAAAGCCACGATCATACCTATGGCTAAAACACCAATCAGAATTCGGTCGTAAGGCATGACAATGCGCCAATCCCAATTGAACACGCCGTCTATGATTTTTGGAACACCACGTTGCTTTTCACCAAAGATCAACAGAATGACAGCATCAAGGAAAAACGCGATTCCTGCGGCGAGCAACATTGTGGATTCTTCGCGCTTGGATTTTTTAATGACGGGACGAAATAGAAATTTCTCGATCAACGCTCCCATGACGGCAAGCGTAACGCAAGAAACGAATAAGCCAACTATGAAAGGTAATTCCCATTGAACCACAACGGTATAAGTGACAAACCCACCAAACACATACATTTGACCATGCGCAAAATTCAGCACATTCATCAAGGAAAAGATTAGGGTTAAACCTAAAGCTATCAAGGCGTACTGGGCGCCGAGATAAATCCCGTTGACAAGTATCTGTTCCATTAGAGCTATCTAATCCAAATGTTTTATGGTTATGTGTTTAGTTGGGCGTCCTTGCCCGTCCGTTTTTCGAAAAAGAGCTGGCTTTCAGTCAACTTTTGCGACAAATAGGGTTTCGAAACCACCGTCTTTATAGACATTAACAACCAGCGGCACCGCAACTTGGCGCTTTTGCCCAAATGATGAGCTGCCGACGTAACTTAACTTTGCATCACCAACCATATAGGGATTTGGCGCTTCAAAAGTGTCCATGGTAGTTTTGAAAACTTCTACATCTGTCATACCGGCAGGATCAGCCTTGATGGTTTCAAGAATATACTCAAGGGCATATACCTTGGTGTTTGACTCGTCGTTGTATTCGCCAAACATCTTGGTGTAACGATCTACGAATTCACGCATCATGTCTGAGGCCAGCTCTTCAGTGGATGCACCACCTACAGAGATAAACCCATTGGCCAGCTTGCCCGCGCCTTCTTGCAGGACTTTCGCATCTTGGGCAGTTTCTGTAGAGATCACACCTGTGTAACCCAGCTCACGTGCAGAACGAATCAGCTGAGGTGCATTTGCAGGAGAGACTCCTGACAGAACCAGTAAATCAGGCCGTGTTTTAAGTACTGGCAGAATCACTGGAGTGAAATCTGTAGTGTCAACCTGATAGGTTACTGAATCAGAAACCACTTCTAGGCCTAGAGCTTTGGCAGCGACCATTCCACTGTCGCGCTGACTAAGCGGATCGGATTCATTTGCAGCTACAAAGGCGACCGTCTTGACACCTGCGGTATCAATTAAGTATTGGTAGATCGCAGGCCCGGATTGATAATTCGCAACCATGCCTAATACCGCATTAGACGCAGGTGCCGTGTACAAAGATTTGGGGAAGGCGTATGGGAAATAGATAATTCCGTTTTGCTCGGCAACGGGGCGAACAGCGGCGGCACCATCATCTACATTAGGCCCCACTACATAATGGATTCCTTCCTGAGCCATTTTTTCCATACCAGCAATGGCCCGCTTAGGATCTTTTTGATCGTCGAACGCGACAATTTCTATGTCGTACATTTTCCCATCAATTTCATAGCCGCCGATTTCATTGATCCACGCTGCGCGTGTTTCCATAGAGCGTTGATTTGAAATTCCCCAGGACGCCGCCGGACCACTGGTGACTCCTACAAAACCTATTTTTAGCACGTCATTTGCAGCAAATGCAGACCCTGCAGAAAATAGTACGGCCGCTGCTACGAAGCTAGCGGATTGGATGAATTCACGTCTTTGCATTGGTTGACACCTCCAAGTGGGTAAGTCTCGGCGCGTAGCGCCGTGTATATCGGATCACATAACCGAGTGCACACAGCAAAACAAAACCATGCGATATTGTCAATCAAATTAATGCTATTGTTAATTAGAAATTGTAATATTGTTAACAAAATATCACTCGGAATTGTGCCCCGTAGATTCACTTTGAAAATGTATATGCGATTTATTGGATTGCGTTGAATACGTAGGTACAATAGCAATGGGCCTCTTTAGTAACTGCTTGAAATTTCTGGGAAAAATGAAGGTATGCAGAAGTTCGAAGGTGCTACAAAAATCGCCGAAAGCAGCCAGCAAGCTACTGAAGATAAAATTGTCGAGCAAATTTTCGAGGCGGTGGTCGATCAACGTCTGCAACCCGGAACTAAGTTGTCGGAAGCGGCACTCTGTGAAGCCTTTAACGTGGGCCGTATGCACGTTAGACGTGCGTTACTGGTGTTGGCAAATCGCGAGGTGGTGGAAATTATTTCCAACCGCGGCGCCTACATCGCGTCCCCAACCGAGAAGCAATCACGCGATGTCTTTGAGGCGAGACTCGCTATTGAGCCCAGTGTTGTAAAACTTGCCGTAAGACGTGCGAACTCTGCCGATTTAGCTCGCGTTGCTGAGCATTTGGAAAAAGAACATATTGCTCATGACAGTAGTAACCGGCATGACGCCATTCGACTCTCAGGTAATTTCCATATCATGCTGGCAGAAATTGCCAACAATGATGTCATGCTCAGCACCATCGTGGATTTAGTTGCGAGAGCTTCCTTGATTATAAGCATTTACGGGGCACCCAACGTATCAAGCTGTCGCGATGATGACCACACGGAGCTTCTGGAAGCGTTTCGTACGGGACAGGAGGAGCTAGCTGCAAGTTTAATGTATTCGCATTTAAACAAGATACAGAACAGTTTAAATTTTGAAAAGCGTAAAAGCCAAACGGTGGATATTGTGTCTTTATTTTCGGGTTGTTAGTGAAACGATCATAAGGGCTGCTTGTACACACCGACGGCGGGCCGTATCCGATAACACGCAAATTGGAATGCCAATCGAAAACGACATGGCAAACGCTAGAAAAAATGCATTACCTGGCATCGCAGAAATATTAATTAGTTACTCTAAAGATCGAAAGCTAATCACACTTTCACGCAGCTTTAAAAAATGAACAACACTAACAAGCAATCACCAAAAATCCGTATCGCTTTACTCGACGATTACCACAACCGCGCATCATCGTATGCTGACTGGTCAACCGCAGACTTTGCAGTGTTTCATTTTTTTTCTAACAATCATAGCAACGAAGCTGAACTTATCACCGAGCTGCAAGACTATGATGCGGTGGGGTTGATGCGCGAACGCACAGCATTTCCGAAACATATCATAGAGCAACTGCCTAGGTTAAGACTCATTGTGACTACCGGCAGGAAAAACGCCTCAATTGATGTGACAGCCGCAACTGAACACGGCATTACAGTTTGTGGCACTGAATCTCCGGGGCACGCTACAGCTGAATTGGCGTTTTTAATGGTGATGGCCTTGTCACGTCAACTAGTTCCACTCAGTAATGCCTTACAGCAAACTGGTGATTGGCAACCAGTGATGGGCCGCGACATGCGAAATCAAACTCTCGGCATCATCGGCTTAGGCCGACTCGGTGGGCAACTTGCAGGTTTTGCAAAAGCCATGGGAATGCATGTAATCGCATGGAGTGAAAATTTGACTGCCCAACGCTGCGCAGAATTAGATGTCACGCAAGTGAGTCGCAACACGCTATTTTCAGATGCTGATACCGTATCGATTCATCTGCGACATTCACTACGCACACATAATATGATCGGCACTGATGATCTTGTAAACCTAGGAAGTTCTGGCTACTTAGTGAACACCTCAAGGGCTGATATTGTCGCCCCTGGTGCGCTACGACATGCTTTGGACAACGATATTATTGCCGGTGCTGCCACCGATGTATTTGAACAAGAGCCAGCACAGCAATCACATTGGATGGTGCAGCACCCAAAAGTGTTGGCGACCCCACATATCGGATACTGTACCAACGAAACATTTGAGGTTTTTTACCAACAGATGCTGGAGGCATTCGAGGCGTATTTTAAAGGCGCCCCAATTCGGGTAATATCCTCAAGTTGATTGCAATCGTTTTAACTGTGCTTCTCGGCACAAGGCCGCTAGGCGGAAGAACCCATGCGCCATTTTGGAGTATGGAGTGGCAATGAAAAATGTTGCAATAAAAGCCAAGTGAACAATCAACCACGCACTGGCTAAAACGGTTCCACTAAACCAATATAATAGCAAGCCGGTAGTTGAGACTAAGAAAAGTAACGCTATAAATGTATATTCACCACCCACCCGACTATGAGACCCGAGCGCATCGTCTGAACGCCACTTCAATACTGCCAATGCTGCAGTCCCGAAAGACAGTAGTAGCCCGCCCGATACACCTAAGAGTTTTGGAACGCTGAAGAACTCATAAGGAGCTGACAAACCTAGGGCATAGTGAAATATTGTAGCCATAGATGTACTAGCAAAGCACAGCAAAAACCCGTACATCGTTGCTTGATGAGACCAACGCCGCAGCAATGTAAACCGATCCTCACTTTCATAGTTACAACCCTGCCCTTGGCCGCCACTCAACTGCTTTAGAGTAGCTGCAGACTTAAATGCCTCTGCCAAATCTTCGCGCTTTAATGGCTGGCCTCCGACGACACGCCAATAGCGCCTTATCCCAAAACCCAAAGATATCAGTGGAATTAAAAACAAGGGCGTAAACATAAGTACCAAAACACTGTGACTTAATGATGAGTAGAAAGGTTGAGCTGACAGCCAAGGTACACCTGCCACTATCGAAAACAACACCATAAATAGAACACTCAACACGATGTAAGGCCAAACGTAACGCTGCATCACTCGCGAGAGCCATTGTGGCCGAATATGCTGTTCCCAATTTTGCGCACGTATATTGGCGAGAAGTGCTGGGATGTTGATTGCGAACTCATGAGGGGCTGTGTACTGACACGCGTAGTAACAACCTCGGCAGTTGTGACACAGGTTTGCCAAATGACTCACCGTGGGTTCATCAAATTCACGATAACGGGTTAAACCTTTGAACGCAGCGCAGTAGCCTTCACAGTAACGACATGAATTACAGATGCTTAACTGCCTTACCGCTTCGCTGTGTTCAACTGTTTGCATTTAGGCCTGCCTGTGTACCTGCGATTCGGCCAAACACCGTACCTATAGTCATACCAAAACCTGCCAAGTAGCCCTCACCCAGAATATTACCCGCAACAATTTCACCTGCGGCCCAAATGTTGTTAGCATAACCTCCTGCAAACGAGACTTGTGCAAACGCATTTACCTTGACGCCCAAGTAGGTAAACGTAACCCCAGGCCGGAGCGCATAACCATAAAATGGTGGGGCGTCTATTGCCCTGGCCCAGTTTGTCTTCTCAATCTCAAGCCCTAAAGAACTCAAGCCATCCAATTCGGTTGAGTGGAAGTCTCCTTCGCTGCAACTTTGATTAAAATCCCTGATGGTCGCAACGCTTTTCTCCACCGGCAGCCCTAGCAAAGCAGCTAGTTCAGATACAGAATCAGCCTTTGTTGCTGGGAATACTGACGGCATAAAAAGGTTAATGGATTTACTATCGATAACGGAATACGCGACCTGATCGGGTTGTGCTGCAACCAGACGTCCCCAAATAGCATAACGTTTTGGCCAAACATCCTCGCCTTCATCGTAAAACCGGTTGCCTTGATTATTGAGCACTACCGAAAACGGCACGCAATCCAGACGAGTAACGATGCCGCCATCGTACTCAGGCGCACGCCCATCGATAGCAACCGCATGGCATTGGGTTGGGTCACCCACAGAATCAGCACCTGAATTCAACAAGCCTTTCAGTACCTCACCGCGATTGTATGGCGTGCCACGAATCAAAAAGTTCTTGGCAGCCTCCCCCCAAGCTTCAATCAACCATTCCTTGTTGGATTCAAATCCCCCAGATGCAATAACAACACCTTTTGCGCGTAAGTATTTTTGCGTGCCCTCAAAATCAACTAATACACCGTCACACTCACCATTAACAACGGGTGTATTGAGCACTGTCGCATTATAGAAAACGCGTACTCCAAGTTCTTCACAGCGTCGATAGTAGGCGTTCATTAAAGCCTTTCCACCGCCTAGAAAAAATGCGTTGGTTCGCGACAATGACAAAGTGCCCGATAGAGAAGGTTGAAACAAAACGCCTTGCTTTTGCATCCAGTGGTAACAGTCGGCCGATTCTGCAATGACCAGTTTAGCCATGGCTTCATCTGTATTTCCTTTAGTAACACGCAGCAAGTCGTCATAAAACTCATCCAGAGAATATTCATCAACCAGAATCCCCATTGGACCGGTGTGCGCACAACGAATATTTCGAGTATGACGACTGTTCCCACCACGGTATTCGATGGGAGAACGCTCTAACACGACGACACTAGCACCTTGTTCTGCAGCACTTATAGCTGCACAGAGTGCGGCATTGCCACCACCGACGACGATCACATCGGCCAGTACTTCGCCCTCTCCTATTTTGACTAGCGAAAGGTTGGGGCTAATTTCAACAACCGGGTTACTCACCCCACGGGGCTCGCTGGTATTGACGAATGCGTGAGCGTTGTGCATTTTGCAAATGCTGACTCATGATCGATTCAGCCTTATCTGCATCACGTTTTTCTATGGCTTGTATCAGTGCTCGGTGTTCTTTAATGGCTGTTGCTGCACGCTTCGGGTCGCCTAGCGTTGATGGGCCTAGCACAAGCATAGTGCGTTGCATTGTTCCTACCGCTCGTGTCAAAAATCGATTCTTAGCCATTTGCAGCAGTGCAAAATGAAACCGTTGATTCAATGGAGCCATTTTTTGAGGACTATTTTTTACATTTTCTAGCGCAGTTTGAACATCTTTCAATTCAAAAAGCTCAATTTCAGTAGCTTTTGTTGCGGCTATTCGTGCCACTGCCCGTTCATGGACTTCTCGCACTTCATAAAGTTCAATTACTTCCGTGTAGTCGAGTGTGCGAACTCGCATACCGAGTCTAGGTTCTGACTCGACTAAGCCTTCTGATTCCAATTTTCTTAAGGCTTCTCGAACAGGAGTTCGACTAACCCCAAATTCTTCGGCGAGTGGCTGTTCACGCAAGTAATCACCGGGCAGAATTTTTGATTTTTGCAAACCCAGCACTAGTTGCTGGTAGCAGTACATTGCCTGATTTTCAGTGGTAGAGCTCATTCGCAATATTGTATACTTTTGTATACACTATTGCGAATGACTATTTCCCTACCCGCCAAGGCCCATTTCTACACCTTCTTTGTAGCACTTATGGGTGGCCTCACGTTATACGTATTTGGCGCGCCTTTACCTTTTCTGTTCGGGTCGTTAGGTGGCTGCCTTATCGCCGCCGCATTCGGCATTCCGTTGCAAGGCACACCATTATTGTCAATCGTGAGTCGCACCGTGCTTGGCGTCGCCGTTGGTGCCTCGATAACATGGAGCTTATTGGCCCAAATTCCTGCACTCGTCCCAACGTTATTGTTAGTGCCTGTCTACGTAGCTGTTATTGCATTTGCTGGCGGACAGTTTTTTCATCGCTTGCTAGGGTATGACAAAGTCACGGCGTACTACGCTGCAATGCCGGGGGCACTGCAAGACATGGTGGTGTTTGGAGAAGAGGCTGGTGGCAATGCACGTTCGCTTTCTCTGATTCATGCCACACGATTATTACTAATGGTGACCCTAGCACCCATTATATTGGTGCATTATTATGACGCCGATTTAACTCATGCACTCGGACCACCCAGTAGCGACTTGCCGATTTATCATATCCCACTAATATTGCTGATTGGCATAGCCGGCTGGAAAGTTGCACAACGTCTGGGCATGTTCGGCGCTTCTGTGACAGGCCCAATATTACTCGCTATACCACTGAGTCTTGCAGGCATTTTGAGCGAACGTCCTTCGCAGGAAATGATCATGGTATCGCAGTTTTTTATTGGTATCGGTATAGGCGTGTACTACCAGGGCATTACTGCGTCTGAGTTTCGTCGCGACATACTGGCGGCCAGTGGATTTGTTGTTATATTGATGAGCTTGGCCGGCGCCTGCATGGGGCTGACCGCGCTGATTAGCGATGTAGCACCCATTCAGCGATTTTTAGCGTTCTGGCCTACTGGACAAGCAGAGGTTGCCATTCTTAGCCTTGCAGCAGGTGCTAACGTTGGAGTCGTTGTCATCCATCATCTAACTCGAATAGTGGTGGTCATTCTTGGTGCGCCTCTGGCAGCACACTTCGTGACACGGAAAAATGATAAATAAGTAAATAGATTAGGCCTCTTCAAATTATGCAAAGAGCTAGTTGCAGTTGCTGCCACAAAATATTCGATCAGGTCTTAACGCGACTATTGAAACATTTACCGAGTGCAAAGTGGATGCATCCCAGGTTACACCGGTATTTTTATATAAATTTCTTTGCCATACTTTGTGGCAGCTGTCAGTAAATCCCCTTGATGCATTCGTGCAATATCCTTGGCTATCGACAGGCCAAGCCCGCTGCCTGATTGACTATCTCCTTCAGAACGAAAAGGCTGTGTGAGTGTTATAAAGCGGGCATCGTCTATTGGCTTTCCTTTATCGGAAACCGACACGATCACGCTTGTATCGTTATCAACCAGTTTTACGGACACTGCTATACGAGTTCTCTGCTCGTTGTGGTGAATCGCATTGTGAATCAAATTACTGAGAGCCTCACCAAGTAACGTTCTGTTCGCCAAGACCGACACCATTTTATCGGTGCCAGCAACCGATATATCCTGTGAGCGGTCGAATGCCATAGGTGCCATTGCGCTTGTCCTGTTGTTGACCAGTTCAGACAAATCGAACTGTGTATGTTGCGTGCGATCCATCGCATGCGCGTTCGCACCCGTTAACATCTTATTGATCATGGACGCTGACTTATCAGACACAGCCAGAATTTGCTGCAATACTTGCCGCATTTGATCTGGAGCATCACTTTCAAGCGATGACTGTGCTTGTACTTTTATTGCCGCAATCGGGTTGCGTAGCTGATGCGCAGCATCTCCAATAAATCGCTCACGGTGCTTCTTTGAACGGGCGACACGCTCAAATAGCGTGTTCATTGAATGCACGATACCGGACAGCTCTTCTGGTACTGTTTGCTGTATCGGCGACAACGCAAAGTCTGATCGTTGGTCAATAGAATTTTGCAAACGCAACAAGGGACGAAGGCCAGCTTTAACCGCAAACCAGACGATAACACCTGCCATTAACGACAATAAAATGAGCCTAAGTAGCGAATGTGTGAATAGGCTTAGTGTGAGTGCTTTGCGCTGTGATGTTCGATGCCACGTCGTGATGATTGTTATGCCATTGAGCTCCCTATTGGTTAAATCTCTGCTTATTCGTACTACCCTGACAACTTCGCCCTGATGCACGCCATCAAAAAATATTGGCTGGTTTTGATCATGGTTATCCAGCCCTTCGAATCTGGGATATTCGCTGTAGCCTGTAACAAACGCACCGTTAGGCCCACGTACATGATAGAAAAAACGATCACCAAGCGATTCGGTCAGGGATTCTAGAGTGGTATCAGCTAGAAGCGACCCGTTCGATAGTATGACGTGTTCCAGAATCGTTAGTGAGCCTGCTAATAACGTACGATCGTTTAACTGTGCTGATATTTTTTTTGATGAATAAAAAGTCTCAACCGCAACAACTGTCGCAACGATTGCCAATGGAATCATTAACCGTATTGTTAATGTGGCTCGAATAGACCTCATCGGATTTGCCTAAGACAATAACCTAACCCTCTGGCCGTCTTGATCTCCACCCCGCTATCACCAATGCGTTTTCGTAATCGGTGCACATACAACTCAACAGTTGTTTCATCCACTTCCGACCCAAGACCATAAAGATGATCCAGGATTTGATGCTTTGAAATTATACGATCTTTATTGGCAATCAGGATTTCCATCAACGCAAATTCTCGACGTGGCAAATCAAGAATTTCGTTATCAATACTCACAAGTCTGGCATCCTGATCGAACATGAGCCTACCAACGAAAATGACGTGCTTTAACTGTTTCTCTGAACGGCGTAGTAGTGCTCTGGCTCGCGCTTTTAATTCGGGTAAATCAAACGGCTTCTCAAGATAGTCGTCAGCACCCAAATCCAGTCCGCTGACCTTATCCGATAGATCTGCTCTCGCCGTCAGCAATAATACTGGAGTGGGTACTTGATTCCGCCTCAGGCTTGTTAATACTTGTAAGCCCGACTTCCCTGGCAGATTGATATCAAGAATAATCAAATCAAACGACTCTGCCAACAAGAAAGTCTCAGCCGCACTACCATCGTAGAGCACATCGACTCCATGCCCATCGGCACGAAATGACTTGGCCAGACCGTCTGCCAAGGGACGATTATCCTCAACGACCGCTATGCGCATTGCGGGATATCTTGTGTGTTTGAAAGCTTCATGAAAGCTAAACTGGGCATACTCGGCACACTATTCCTGCCTGAGGCTCGGATGGTTTTGAGAACATAACACTAATAATTGATGGAGGTAAGTATGAAACCCAAGATGTCTTGGCTTAAAGTTATATCAGCCGGTGTTTTTGCGCTGGGCAGCACACTTAACGTGCAAGCAGCTGATTTATCAGGAAAAACTGTAGAGTGGATTATTCCATTCTCAGAAACCGGTGGTTCAGCAAAATGGGCAAACTTCTTCGCACCGCTCTTATCTGAAAATCTGCCTGGCAACCCAACTGTTGTGGTCAAATTCATGCCAGGCGCTGGCTCAACCAAAGGCGCAAACTGGTTTCAAGAGCAGAAAGACGGTGACGGAACATTAATATTCGGCTCTTCTGGCTCAACTCAATTCCCTTATTTACTGGGTGACCCACGGGTGCGCTATGAATATAAAGACTGGAATCCAGTCATGGCGTCTGGCACAGGCGGCGTTGCGTATCTAAATGCAGATGATGGTGCGAAATACGATGGCACTGCAAATAACCTAAAAGACATGACTTTCATCTACGCCAACCAGGGTGCAACCCGTCTTGATCTAGTCCCGGCGCTTGCGTGGAAAATGCTTGGAATGAACGTTGAACACGTCATGGGCATTAAAGGCCGTGGTGATGGTCGCAAAATGTTTGAAAGTGGTGAAACCACCATCGATTATCAAACATCATCGAGCTACCTATCAGGTTCTGCGCCATTAGTTAAAGCTGGTAAAGCAGTACCTATGATGACATGGGGGTCAATCGATGAGAACGGAGACATAATTCGTGACCCAACGTTCCCTGATATGCCGACTTTCAAAGAAGTCTGTGAAAAGACCGACGGCTGCGAAACCTCAGGCGAAGCATGGGATGCTTGGAAAGCCTTTTTCGTTGCTGGCTTCCCTTCTCAGAAACTAGCGTTTCTACCGGCTGGCACATCACAAGATATTATTGATATGTACGTGACGGCGTTCGAAGCGATAAAAGCGCGACCAGACTTTGCTGAGATATCAGAGGCTCGTATAGGTAAGTACCCTATGTTCACAGGTGCAGGTGCAGCTACTGCTCTAGAGGGGGCAACCACGGTTCCAGACTCTGCCAAAAGCTACGTTATTGGTTGGCTTAAGGAGAAGTTCGGTGTTGAGTTAAAAGAGTAATCAATCGTTCTTTGTTTCACGCATAAAAATGCGTAGACACAGGGGCTTTATCCGACACGGCTAACCGTCGTTGGATAAAGCCCGATGATCACAATCAAACCCTACAACCTTATTGGGTTTTTTCCGCATTTCAACTTCATCGCAAGTCGTCAGAGAGAGCAATGGAACTGGTTCTAGAAGCGTTACCGGCTCTTTCATCTGCCTTCTCTCAAATTCTCCAACCGATCGTACTAGGCTATCTTTTCGTTGGCGTACTAATGGGATTATGTATTGGTGTTTTTCCAGGCTTGGGTGGAATTGCTGGATTATCATTGCTGTTACCGTTCATGTTTGGCATGGAACCCCTTCTTGGGCTAGCGCTCATGATTGGAATGGTTGCCGTTGTCCCCACCTCGGACACATTCGCATCTGTGCTTATGGGTATACCCGGTTCATCAGCATCTCAAGCGACAGTACTCGATGGTTTTCCAATGGCTAAGAAAGGCCTGGCGTCCCGCGCCTTGTCAGCTGCCTTCGCTTCTTCTCTTTTTGGTGGCCTTGTTGGCGCTGCATTTTTAACCTTGTTTATTCTTGTCGCACGCCCTGTCGTTTTACTGTTTAAATCACCCGAACTCCTCATGGTGTCTGTGTTTGGTTTATCCATGGTCGGTATTTTGGCTGGCAGAATTGCATTAAAGGGAGTTGTTGCAGCAGGCCTTGGTCTTTTAGTCGGTACTATCGGAGAAGGCCCATTCAATGGTGAGTTACGCATGTCGAGTTACGATTTGCCGTACCTTACCGATGGTTTGAAACTTGTTATCGTCGGGTTAGGGATTTTCGCTATTCCGGAAATCATCGCTTTACTGCGTAGAGACAAAGCCATCGAAGAACAAGCCAACCTTGGTAGCGGTTGGATATTAGGGATTAAAGACTGGTGGGAAAATATATGGCTATCAGCTCGATGTTCAATCATTGGTGTTGTGGTTGGTATAATACCGGGCTTAGGTGGGTCAGTCGTCGACTGGATTGCTTACGGCCATACGGTGCAATCGGCAAAAGATAAAAGCGGGTTTGGTTCGGGCGATATTCGCGGTGTTATCGGTCCAGAGAGTTCCAACAATGCGAAAGAAGGTGGTGGTTTAGTGCCCACGCTTCTATTTGGCATACCCGGCTCAGGTTCCATGGCAATATTCATCGGCGCTTTGGCCTTGCTTGGCAATGGTATCGATGTTGGTCCATCATTATTGGAAAATAATCTGGACTTTACCTATTCCATTGTTTGGCTTCTGGCACTCGCTAATGTGTTCGCAACCATTATGTGCATTGGCTTATCCACAACCATCGCGCGATTAACCCGCATCCGATTTGTCTTGCTTGCGCCATTCATTTTTATGATAATTGCCTTCGCCGCGTTTCAGTCTGGCCAAAACCTGATGGATCTGGTTGCGCTTTTCACCATCGGTTTTTTAGGCATCATGATGCGTCGTTTCGATTGGTCACGACCTGCATTTCTAATCGGTTTCGTTTTATCGAATCCGGTTGAGAACTACTCTAACAACGCAACTCAAATTGCAAGTGTCAGATTTCGTCAAGGCATGGAAGAAGGTTTGTCGTATGTGATGTCACCTATTGTCATCGTGCTCTTGATTATCACATTGCTTTCGATCGTCGTTGGAATAAGACAAGCCAAAAATATCATGGCAGAAGGTGAAGTTCCCTCAGGCGGAAAACGAGCACCGTTTACATTTTTATTGGTAATCATTGGCTTTATCAGCTTCGCGCTGTACAACACTGCAACTATTCCAGACTATGCC
>JBLHWG010000068.1:0-17883 GCA_047629055.1 Halioglobus sp. | reverse complement strand
TTATGACGCTCCTTTAGAAAGCGGGCGAGTTTGGCCACAGTTGTTGTCTTACCAGCCCCTTGCAAACCCGCCATAAGAATGACCGCAGGAGGTTGGGTGGCCAGATTCAGAGGCTCGGCGTTGTCACCCATGATTGAGACCAGCTCATCATTGACGACTTTGATGAACGCCTGACCCGGAGAGAGGCTACCAATGACTTCCTGCCCCATCGCCTTGTCGCGAACGGAGTCCACCAACTGCTTGACGACTGGCAGAGCAACATCGGCTTCCAACAGCGCCATACGCACTTCACGCAGGGTGTCCTTGACGTTTTCCTCACTGAGGCGTCCCTGGCCGCGAAGGTTTTTGATCGTGCGACCTAAGCGTTCACTTAAATTATCGAACATACGCTACCTACGCCTTGTGTTAACGCCAGCTAGAAGCCAGCCTAATTAGCTTATTGCAACAGTATACGGGACCAAGTGCAGGTGCGGAACCAGTACCAGGTCTGGGCCGAGTCTGAGCCTGCTGTCGCAACTGAGTCATCATCCCTATTGCCCATTCTTAATGAACTCTGGTCAACAATCAGAGTCAACTCAGAACTCTTTCGAAACTCCCAATCCTGCACCATGAATGGCTTCATCCTGCGCGTTTCGTTGTTTACGCCTTTTATCGCAAAAAAACGGCCGAATTCGGCATTTTGCGCAACAACGGCACTGCCTTGGTCTTTTTTCGAAAATGAAATCGAACTTCAAGCCAAATGGCCGGGGTACAAAGAAGCCAAGTCAACCGTTGTGAACCTGCGAGTACAGGCCTGTAACGATGAAATTTGCTTGGCACCTGAGACGTTGGCAATGACGATATACCCCGAAGGGTAAGTGGCTTTCAGGAAACGGCTTTGCGGGTGACGCCTCCCGTCACCTGCTTGTCCAGCGACACCTTCGCGCCATCGCTGGTGCCTGCTGTGTGGGCTTCACCACTCCTGTAGCGCACCCGTTTTACCCTACCCGGTACCACGCCATCCATGCATGATTGCCGCACGACTTCGCGCTTGAGAATCATCAAGCCTTGAGAGTTGGTCGGATTATCCGAATCACTACTGTCTTGGGGGCTGCGCAATTGTTCTTCGGCTATTTTTCTTTCCGAGTCAATAAGACGAGCTCGCGCCAACACCGCCAAGGCAAAACCGACTCGGTAATCAAAACTTGCTGAGCGTCCCGGAGACACGCCGCCTTGCTGCTTACGCAGCTTAAGGGATCGCTCCATGGTACCTGTCAGATACTCGTAGGTAAGCGTTGCAACCTCGGCATCGATGCTGAAGCCACGAAATTCGATAGTATCGCTTTTGACACAAATGCAGTCGTGTAGCAAGGCTACAGCCGAACCCATAACGCTGACATAGTTGGGCACCGCGCGGAATGCTTTGCCAATTTTGCTGGTTCCGAATTCGCTGGTTTCCAGATCAGCTTCGGTGATACCGAAACGGGTCATCAAGGATTGGCAGCGGCGCATGGCAATTTCTGCTTCATGCGGACTGGACTCGTTTTCACGGCTCATCGCGTAAAGTTTACGAATGCGACTCAGTAGTTTCTCTCGATCCATCGATAACGTTCCACATCAAGTGAGTCATGTACGCGTGCTATTCTAAACTGATGTACCTCAGTTTTCACTTTTCCAATCGTCAAAGTCCTTTGAGTCAGTCATTGTGAGTTTTATTCTCTCTCTTCTAGCAGCGGCGTTGTACACATTCACAAGCGTTCTGTTGTTTCTTTCAGTGAGCGGCGCCCCAGCGACGGGCGGGGAGCAAATCGCTCCTTCGCAGAGCTCTCCCAATCCAAACACAAATGGAATATTCTCTACCCGGCGCAAAACAGCACTTGCCACCGCATTCTTGGCATTTTTAATTCATGCTTGGGTAGTCTCTGCGCAAACAGGGTTTCCTGAAACGCTGTCACTTCCACTATTTACTGCAATTGCTGCCACCTCACTGGCAGTGGTTTTGCTTCTTATTCTCTTGTGTTTGACCCAACCTGCTGATTATCTGGGTATCGCGGTTTATCCCATCGCGGCCCTGTCCATTTTGTTCAGTCACACAGCGACAGGCAACTCCCAGATTGAGGGTGGCGCGATTCAAATCCACGTTTTTCTCTCACTTGTGGCTTACGCAGTACTTGCCCTGGCAGCTGCACAGGCCGTTCTGGTGGCTATCCAGCGTAACTATTTGTCCAAACACAAACCGGGAGGGTTTATCCGCGCCTTACCTGCCCTAGATCGAACAGAAGGACTCTTGTTTACATTGCTTACTGCTGGGTTCGTGCTGCTATCTTTGAGCCTTTTCAGTGGCTTTTTCTATCTCGAAGACATGTTTGCTCAATCTCTGGTCCACAAAACAGTCCTGTCCTGCCTCGGCTGGGCAATATTCGCCGTGCTCCTGTTCGGACGTTGGCAGTTTGGCTGGCGTGGCAAGAAAGCTGTGCAGTGGACGCTGGCAGGCTTTGCCCTGCTGGTTCTGGCTTATTTTGGAAGTAAAACCGTGTTGGAAATTATCCTGAAATAACACCTTCGAACACAAATTCTCAGACTAAGTCTGTATTTAGGTTACTCAAAACGGCGCGCTCGTTGCTATAGTGCTAATCTCGACAGTAAATAGAAGGCCGATTGTTTCTTGAACAGCATCCCCATCAGCGCACTGGTAGCAATACTCGTAGTGTTGGTAATGATCTCCGGATTTTTCTCAGGGTCCGAGACGGCCTTGATGTCTTTAAATCGTTATCGTCTGCGGCACAAAGCCAACAATGGTGACAAAGCGGCGCTGCGCACAGCCCGCCTGCTTGAAAATCCGGACAGACTCATCAGTCTGATATTGCTAGGCAATAACTTCGTCAACATACTTGCCTCTGCCATTGCGACCGTCATCGCATTGCGACTTATGGGGGAAGCTGGGATTGCTGTAGCCACAGGATTACTCACGCTGGTAATTCTGGTTTTTGCAGAAGTAACACCTAAAACCTTCGCGACCCGGCGCTCAGAACAATTCGCATCCATCGCGTCTGCAGTCTACCAACCGCTAATGGTGATCACCTACCCGTTGGTTGTCATAATTAACTGGATTAGTTCGAAATTACTGAAGCTTCTGAACGCGGAAGCAATCTCCAGCGAAGCAGAACACCTCTCCAGCGAGGAACTGCGCACAGTCCTCAACGAGACCGCAGGCATGGTTCCCCAAAGACACAGAGACATGTTGCTTAACATTCTCGATCTTGGCACCGTCTCTGTTAACGACATCATGGTGCCGCGAAACGAAATAGTCGGCATCGACCTCGAAGATCCCTGGGAGGACGTGCTACACGGCGTTAGCAGTAGCCCACACAGTCGCCTATTGGTATTCCGGGAAAACGTCGACAATGTGGTCGGATTCATTTACCTGCGCGAAATGCTCGATGCCTTACGCTCAGGAAAAATGACTCGCGAGGGTCTGGAAACTGCCGTTAGAGATGCTTACTTCATTCCCGAGGGAACCACACTAACCGTGCAATTGCTAAATTTCCAACGCCAGAATCGACGCGTTGGGCTAGTCGTCGACGAATACGGTGATATCCAGGGAATGCTGACTTTGGAAGATATCCTGGAAGAGATTGTCGGTGAATTCAACACCGACCCTCAAATCGCATCCGCTGAAATTCGACCGCAGCCCGATGGTAGTTATATTGTTGACGGTACTACGCAGGTGCGCAATTTGAACAAGTCGCTGAACTGGGCTCTACCCTCGGAAGGGCCAAAAACACTCAACGGCATCGTAGTTGAGCATTTTGAAAATTTCCCACCACAAGGTGCAGCCTTTACTTTCAATGGTCATCCCATGACGATCCTGACGGTGGAAGATAATATGGTGCAGACGGTCAGAATCGAACCTGCGCCAGTCGACGGTGCTGTTGATGAAACCAGTGGGCACAAGGAAACGGCAAACAACTAGGCGTTGTTTGCTCTTCATTCATGGCAAAATTCAGCCATGTCAAAAGTAAAACAACAATATCAATGTACCGCCTGTGGTGCTGTGTCCAGCAAATGGGCAGGACAGTGCACCGACTGCGGCGAGTGGAACACTCTTGAGGAGTCAATCGCCCCCGCCTCCACAGGCAATACCGCTTCAGCAGCCGCAACCAATGCCCGATACGGTGGATATGCCGGTGGTAGCGGAATTACAAACGCCGCTGATGTCCAACTCACGGCCATGGCACGAACGGGAACGGGCCTATCTGAGTTGGACCGTGTTCTGGGAGGTGGACTTGTCTCAGGCTCTGTGACCTTGTTAGGGGGAGATCCAGGCATTGGCAAATCGACGCTGCTCATTCAAAGCATGGCCCACCTGAGTCAGGCCGGTCGCGTCCTCTACATTACCGGCGAGGAATCGCTGCAGCAGGTCACGCTCAGAGCCAGGCGACTAAAACTGCCTGAAGAAAATCTACGACTCCTGGCAGAAACCCAGGTTGAAGCAATTCTGGCGCACGCAAGTCATGAGAAACCCGATGTCATGGTGGTGGATTCAATTCAGACTATGTACACAGAATTACTCAGCTCAGCGCCGGGTTCTGTGGCTCAAGTACGCGAAAGCGCGGCAAGAATGGTCCGGTTTGCGAAACAAACAGGCACGTCCATTTTTCTCGTTGGACACGTAACTAAAGAAGGTGCACTGGCAGGACCCCGAGTTCTTGAACACATGGTGGACACCGTTCTTTATTTTGAAGGCGACACCGGTAGCCGCTATCGAGTGATTCGCGCTGTGAAAAATCGATTTGGCGCTGTCAACGAGTTAGGCGTATTCGCTATGGACGAGTCAGGTTTAAAACCTGTTAAGAATCCATCTGCCATTTTCCTTTCCAGGCATCCGGAACCTGTCAGCGGCAGCGTCATCATGGTCACACGAGAGGGAACACGACCCATGCTTGTTGAAGCTCAGGCGCTGGTGGACACGAGCCATACCGGCAGCCCGAGACGCGTCTCACTGGGCCTTGAACAGAATAGGTTATCGATGTTGCTGGCAGTCATGCACCGACATGCTGGTATCGCCATGTTCGACCAGGACGTCTACGTAAATGTAGTCGGCGGTGTACGGATTTCAGAAACAGCAGCTGATTTGCCCATGTTGCTGGCAGCACTGTCATCATTTCGCAATCGCCCCCTTCCCAGTGATTTAGTCGTATTTGGCGAAATCGGTCTAGCTGGAGAAGTCAGACCCGTCACCAATGGTGAAGAGCGCTTACAAGAATCCGTCAAGCATGGCTTCAAAGAGGCGATTGTTCCACACGGAAATTTACCAAAAAAACCCATTAAAGGGCTGAAAGTTCACGGAATTCATCGATTAGCTGAAGCCCTGGACCTATTGGACTGATCGGAATGCTCGTCAATACAGTACAATTTGTGTTGTCTGCAAACTATCGTCCGAGCAAATACCCGTGTCTCTAAAAACACGCAAAATCCCAAAGTCCACCAAATTTGAAGATGCATTGGGTGAACTTGAAACTATCGTAACGACGCTCGAGAGCGGCGAGCAATCTTTGGAGGCCTCTTTAGAACAATTCGAACGCGGTGTCAGCTTGTCGCGCTTCTGCCAGCAAAGCCTGACCGAGGCTGAGCAAAAAGTAAAAATCCTTCTGGACGATGCTCCTGCCGGCGAAGAGGGGCTTGCTGATTTCGAGACCACAGAACCTGCCTGAGCCAATGTCAGTTAAAACAGCAAGCAGTACTAAAAACCAACCGTTTACTCAGCGCCTGAAAAGTTATCAGGAACGCGTAGATGCAGCTCTAATTATGCACCTGCCTTCAGTCAGTGGAAGTGCTACACAACTTCCAGCGGCTATGCGATACGCAGTCACTAATGGTGGCAAACGAGTCCGCCCAATTTTGGCTTACGCTACAGGGATAGCACTTGGAATTCCGCTGGAACGCGTGGATGTGCCGGCTTGTGCTTTGGAAATGATGCACGCCTATTCGCTAGTACACGACGATTTACCGGCGATGGACGACGACGACCTAAGGCGCGGCAAACCCACTTGCCACAAAGCATTCGACGAAGCCACAGCCATATTGGCAGGAGACGCCTTACAGGCTTTGGCGTTCACCGTACTGGCACTCAATCCAGATACCGATGTCTCCGACTCAGCCAAACTTCAAATGGTAAAAATACTCGGCAACGCCAGTGGCGCCGACGGAATGGCAGCTGGACAAGCCATTGATCTTGAGGCCGTTGGCAGAAGGCTGACCATTAAAGAATTGGAAAACATGCACAGCCACAAAACTGGAGCACTGATAAAAGCCAGCGTGCTGCTTCCAGCCATGCTCATGGAAAAACCGGACGAGACATTACTTCGCTCTCTGAATGACTACGCAGGGGCTGTGGGACTATGCTTTCAGATAGTGGACGATATACTCGATGTTGTCAGTGATACAGAAACATTAGGTAAAACCCAGGGAGCAGATATTGCTTTGAACAAACCTACCTACCCTGCTTTATTGGGACTGGCAGGCGCCCAGAAGCACGCTCGACATATGCACAAGACTGCCTTGGCCGCCATCGAAGACCTGGGGCCACAATTTGATGAACTCAGAATGCTCTCAAACTACATCTTTGAACGTACTTACTAAAGCATGTCGCCACTGACGCATCACCTGATGACTCGGGTGATTCCACAGATTAAAACTTAAGTTGGTACTTTTGCAAACGATTGTTACTCATGGGTTGTAAAGCGCTACGAACAACAGGGATAATCCGTCTGTACACTTTAACAGCGTCTCCATGACTATCGTTTCGAATTATCCACTATTGGAAAGCGTCTACGATCCTTCCGATCTGCGCAAGCTCGATGAAAAAGAGCTGCCTCAGCTCGCAGCCGAGCTGCGCGAATACGTTATACATTCTGTATCACGTACTGGCGGGCATCTGGGTGCCAGCTTGGGCACCATAGAGCTCACTGTAGCTCTGCACTACGTCTTCAACACGCCAGTCGACAAATTGGTTTGGGATGTAGGTCATCAGACCTACGGACACAAAATTCTGACGCAAAGACGTGAACGAATGTCCACTATTCGCAAACAAGGTGGATTGGCGGGCTTTCCCGCTCGTGCTGAAAGTGACTATGACACGTTCGGTGTTGGCCACTCCAGTACGTCTATTAGTGCGGCGCTGGGTATGGCACTGGCTGCAAAGCACCAGGCAGCGATTCGCAAAAATGATTTGAGCATCGCGGAGAAAGACCGCCGGGGAGCTGAAAAGGTAGTTGCGGTCATAGGTGATGGTGCGCTTACAGCAGGACTGGCCTACGAAGCCTTGAATCATGCAGGTGGCGTTAAGGCCAACATGTTGGTCATCCTTAATGATAATGATATGTCAATCTCGCCCAATGTCGGAGCGATGAACAAGTACCTGGCAAGAATGCTCACTGGCAAATTGGTTTCTGGAGCAAGAGAAGGGGGTAAGCGTGTGCTGGCAAAGGTGCCAACAATGCACGAAATTGCAAAAAGAGCTGAAGAACAAGTTAAGGGACTGGTTGTGCCCTCTTCTCTATTCGAAGAGCTTGGTTTCAATTACTTTGGGCCTGTTGATGGCCACGATATTGATGGACTCGTCGCGGTATTGAAGAATCTGCGTGATCAACAAGGGCCGGTATTTTTACATGTTGTTACGAAGAAAGGATACGGCTACAAATTCGCTGAACAGGATCCACTGGCTTTACATGCAGTAACACCGTTCAACCCAGCAACTGGTAAAGCGTTGAAAAGCTCACAAAGCAATCAACCCACTTACACTCAGGTGTTTGGCCAATGGCTGTGTGATATGGCCGAATTGGACGAACGCTTAGTGGGTATTACTCCAGCCATGCGTGAAGGTTCTGGCATGGTCAAATTCGAACAACGCTTTCCTGAGCGATACTACGATGTCGGCATTGCAGAGCAGCATTCAGTCACACTAGCCGCGGGCCTAGCGTGTGGCGGCATGAAGCCAGTTGTTGCCATCTACTCCACTTTTTTTCAACGTGCCTACGACCAATTGATACACGACGTCGTCCTGCAGAATCTGCCGGTCGTGTTTGCCATTGATCGTGCAGGTGTTGTGGGCCCGGATGGACCAACGCATGCAGGAAGTTTCGATTTCTCATTCATGCGCTGCTTACCCAACATTGTTGTGATGGCGCCCGCTGATGAAAATGAATGTCGTCAAATGCTGTACACAGCGATGCAAATTGACGGACCAAGCTCTGTTCGCTATCCCCGCGGAACAGGACCAGGGGTTGATGTCGACGACAACATGTCAGCACTCGCCGTTGGTAAATCCGAGGTAAGGCGCCAAGGCCAACGAGTTGCATTACTAGCATTTGGCACCATGGTCGCACCAGCGATGCAGCTTGGTAATGAAATGGACTTCACGGTCATTAACATGCGGTTTGTCAAACCATTAGATACCGCTATGATCGAATCTGTTGCCAGCTCTCACGACTTGATTATTACGGTGGAAGAGAATGCTATCGCAGGCGGTGCCGGTGCCGGTATCCTGGAACACTTGGCTAGTGTGGGCAGTCAAACACCTCTAAGTATCATTGGTTTACCCGATGAATTTGTTGAACACGGCAGTCGAGAAGAACTACTCACCTATTGCCAGCTGGATATTCCTGGATTGCGCAACCAGATTGAAGCGTTACTGTCGGCTGAAGCCAATTTCACCAAAACGGTAGTGCAAGGCCAGTAGTCCATCCACTAGGCTTCTACCGCTATTTCACGGCTTTCATAAGCTTTATCTGAAGCAGTTTGTGTTTTATCGTCCTTTGATCCGCACACTTCGAACCACTGACTACAACAGTGCTGCGCCAACACAGTAATGCGTTCGTGTCGATCGACTACATGCTCTTCAATCGTCGCCAGAGCCTGGGCATCAGAATTGTTTTGTTCAGACAAATGCCCAAGCAGAATTTGTTGTAACCCAGTGTGGTCCAACTCCTTAAGAAGTTCGCCAGCTTGATCATTTCCAAGGTGGCCATAGTCTGATCGAATACGGGCTTGTAAGCTTGGTGGATACGGACCCTTGCGTAACATCTCATTGTCATAGTTGCACTCGACAACCAAACCATGAACACCCTCTAGCTTCTCCTTCACATGTGGCGTACAGGCACCTAGGTCAGTTACATTGGCAAAACGCGTGTTTTCGACACTAAAAACAAACTGACAGGGTTCTGCTGCATCATGTGGAGTGGGAAATGGGTCGATCATGATACCGCCGATTACGAACGGCTCGTGCGCATGAAAAATCCGCACCGAGGCAAATCTGTTATCGCGTGCTCTGTGATAGGTGCCGTGGGTACACCAAATTTCCAACCCAAACTTGCGAGATAAAGGACCTACGCCTTTGACATGATCGCCATGCTCATGGGAGATCAACACAGCATCTAGATCTGAGGGGGAAACCCCAAGTTGATACATACGTGCAATGGATTCTTTCATACTGAACCCACAGTCAATCAGCAGGGTAGTTTTCCCTGACTGGACGAGCAATGAGTTGCCTGAACTTCCACTGCCCAATGCAGCGACTCGGATCATTTCAAACTTCTCACACCAGACGCTGGTATAGAGATTTGAGAAAACTTATTTCCGCTTCGCTTTCTAGGCGTTGCCCTTCTGCATTGCGAACGCCAATTCGAACTTCACTGACATGAACCGGAGTCAGCTCTATAACCATTGGTGAGCCTGTTTCCGTGAACTCAATTCGCCCGACACCATCGTCACGACTGCTAATCGGGTGGTTTAGCTGAACGAGCGCCGCGACCACTGCTCTGAAAGCCGGTTGGTAACCTTGATAAAGCACTAACTCAGTACCTGAACCATTTGTCTGCAAAGTTACATCGTCCAGAATTGCATTGGCTTGTTCGTTTGACAGTATTCCGGCCGCTTTTTGCTCCCCCACACCTAAATACGTAAGCAAACGCAAAAGTAAGGCGCTGGTGCTTTCCGGATCATGCGAGCTTGCGGGCCATTGTGAATTGGCCGTAGTTACAGCTACGTCAGCGGTTTTCTGCGAACGCGCGAAAAGTCTTGCTCCACTGCCGTTCCGTTCAATTCGGAGTGCCACGCGAGTGTACGCTTCGTCGTTACCAATCAGGCTCTTGAGAAGACTCCCCTTTGCTACATCACTGGCGGCACGCCACTGAGTCACGATTGAACCTGCAATAGGCTGGCTTTTCTCAATCAGGAATTTCTCTTTGCGAGTAAAAGCCTGCACTTTCTGCCAAATATTCTCAGGTGCTTGATCGAATGCCAGCCAACTTTGAGCACCCTCTCTGACAAATCTTACCGAATCGAACTGCGGCAGCAAAGTATTGCGAGTTACCCGCGCTCCAGGAGTTCCTGGCAAAATGTATTGCTCTGTATTGCTGATGTCAGTCAGATCTGGTGGCACCTGTAGTTCAGTGGCAGTAACAGCATCTTTTCCGTAAGTTAGATCAGGACTCTTTGCCGAGCGCAGGCTACCGCAGCCAGCCAGGAAAACTGTGCACACCACCAAGAGGCTACGAGTAGGAAAATTAATCATGACAATGAACCTGCTTTGCGAAGGGCTGCCAGCACAGCCTCATGGTATCGGGCATCTAACGTTGTGAGCGGAAGTCGAATACCCGCGCCAATTCTGCCCATGACATGAAGAGCCCATTTCACCGGTATAGGGTTAGATTCATGAAACAACGCCGTGTGCAAATCACTGATACGTAACTCGATAGCCTCAGCCGTCTCGCGATCGCCAGCAATGGCTGCTTTACACATGAGATGCATGTCCGCAGGCGCTACATTAGCAGTAACAGAAATATCACCTTTAGCGCCTGCAAGCATGCTTTCCATTGCAGTCGCATCGTCGCCAGTGACAATCATGAAATCATCTACACAAACGCTGACCAACTCCTTTATACGATCCACTGTGCCGAAGGCTTCTTTGATGCCAATGATGTTGTCGATGCTTGAGAGTCGGGCCGACGTTGCCGGCAACATATCCAACGCTGTGCGGCCAGGCACATTGTAGAGAATTTGAGGGATATCCACCGCCTCGGCAACACTTTTGAAGTGTTGGTAAAGACCCTCTTGCGTGGGCTTATTGTAATAGGGCGTGACCAGCAAGCAAGCATCAGCACCATCGTCTTTAGCACGCGCGGTTAAAGCAATTGCCTCGGCCGTAGCATTAGCGCCAGTGCCTGCGATTACAGGGACACGTTTATCTACCAGCTCAATGACACGCTTAATGACGGATGCATGCTCTGCAATAGTCAATGTGGCGGACTCGCCAGTCGTACCTACTGCGACAATCGCGTCTGTACCCGCTTCGATGTGAAAGTCGACAAGCGCCACCAAGGCCGCATCGTCAACCGCACCATCGTTAAGCATCGGGGTGACCAATGCCACCATGCTGCCCTGAAACATGTCTTACTCCTTAAGTTATCCCCTCCATGGTACTGACGGTAGAGCGGTTTCTCAACCAGAATCGATACCTGCGGAGTCCATCTACATGAAGATTGTAGCTGCTGTTCAGCCTGCAGGATGGTTATACTGCCTGCCAACGCCCACTTGACATGACACCCACTAGGGTTCGAGCAATCCCATGAACAGCCCAGAAATCGATCAACCCGCACCAAATTTTAATTTGCCGGCGACTGGCCAACAGATTATCAGCCTGGAAGGTTTAGCAGGGCAACACGTTGTCCTATTCTTCTACCCACGCGATGCAACACCAGGATGTACAACCGAAAGTCAAAATTTCAGAGATTCCATTAGCGATTTCAGCAAGGCATCGGCGGTGGTTCTGGGCATATCCCAGGATTCAATAGAAAGCCATGAAAAATTCAAAGCCAAACAAGCTATGCCCTTTGAATTATTATCAGATGAAGACGGCGAAGTTTGCAAAGCTTACGACGTGATCAAACTGAAAAAAATGTATGGCAAGGAATCTCTGGGTATCGAACGCAGCACTTTTCTTATTGACGCTTCTGGAATTCTGCGTAAATCTTGGCTGAAGGTAAAAGTACCTGGGCACGTAGATGAAGTACTGAGCGCTGTTCAGTCTTTGTGAGGTAGATGCTCTCGGGCTCTTGGCCAGGCATTCATGACTGCCTGAACAAGAGCAGCCAGTGGAATCGCAAAAAACACACCCCACAAGCCGAACAATCCGCCGAAAAATAATACTGCAGTAATGATTGCAAGCGGGTGCAAGTTAACCACCTCTGAAAAAAGCAGTGGGACCAGTACGTTGCCATCCAGGACCTGAACAATCTGATAAGCGAGCAACAAGTATCCAAGCTTAGGCACAAAGCCCCATTGGAAAAAACCGATGATCGCAATAGGCACCGTTACAGCGACCGCACCGACATACGGAACGATCACGGACAGGCCGACAAGAAAACTTAAAAGCAATGAGTAGTTCAATCCCATAACGGCGAACAGGATGTAGGTAACAGCCCAGACGATAAGGACTTCAACAAATTTCCCGCGTATGTAGTTGGCGATTTTTGCGTCCACTTCACGCCATACCTGAAACGTTAACTCACTGCGCTTGGGAACAAATGTCTTAGCAAACGTCAGAAGTTTGTCCTTATCTTTTAACGTGAAGAAAACCATGATGGGCACTAGCACCACATACACCGCAATCATTACCAGCGTTCCAAGACGTGCCAATGAAAATGACAAGACACTTTGGGTAAACGAGGTGAGTTCACTGCGCAAACTGTTGATGAGGTCGTTCACCTGAGCAACGGTGAAAATATCAGGGTAGGACTGCGGCAAGCGCAGCAGTTGCTCCTGAATATTCTGAATAATGTCTGGAAGTTCACGTATGACGTCTGTGAGCTGTTTGGAGAGTACTGGTACAAGCCCAAACAGGACCACTGCAGAAATCAACACGATGAGCAGGAGCACAAAAACGGATGCAAGCGTTCGAGGAACACGCCACCTTTGCATCCCAGACACGATACCTTCCAGCAAGTACGCCAATATGAGGGACACCAGCACCGGCGCCATAATACCGCCGACGAGCCAGACGAGACCAAACACCACCAATAGCAGAAAAGCAAGAATAACCGCTTGGGGATCCGAAAAATTTCGGGTATACCAGTCACGGATGATGTCATACATCGCCGAGACGACTCCACAGTAAGTTTTGAATTTGAGTAAAAGGCACAAGGCTCCTTTGGGTTTGTAGTATGACACTGGGCTTGACTCAATGCCTTACTTTAAGATTACGTGAGGGAAGAGTTAAGTAATTGCAAGACCAGTGCGCGCTACGCAATCCACAAGAATGGCCGTGCATCAGGACAAACACGTAACCCGCTGCCCGAATTCGTCACAATTCATGTGCCCACACGTTCAAAATAAGTGCGAGCAAACTCAAAAAGTTCGTCCATGAGATGGGTACGGAACTTTTGCCGTTGTCGCACAAAATAAAAGGACCTCATCAGCGGCGGCTCTAGTGGCAGCGCGACTAACTGACCCAATGCCAATTCTTTACTTAACGTAGCTGTGGAAACAATAGTAACTCCCACACCTGCCTGCACGGCACCCTTAATTGCCTCGGTACTGCCAAGCTCAAATGGACAGTTAATCGCGTTTTCATCGACACCCACGTCAGCAAAATAACGCTCGATGACACTGCGTGTTCCTGAGCCGTCTTCCCTGTGAATAAACGGATAAAGCGTCAGATCGAGTGGCTTTATCGACACGTTTTCGCACAAGGGGTGCCCTGGTGGAACAATTACCTGCAGTTCGTCCTGCTGGCAGCGCTCAACCCTAAGCAGTTGATTATCGACTTCGCCCTCTACAACTCCCAGGTCGATGGAATTGTCGGCCACCATAGCCACTACAGCGTCAGTATTTGCTACTCGCAACCGGATCTGAACCTCTGGGAAACGCTGCCGGAAATCACCCAGCAACCCGGGTAGCATGTATTCGGCAATCGTTGTGCTGGCCCCAATAGTAACCAGCCCGGTGCGGTCACCGGTCAATGTTTTAACCGACTCCTGCATATCGTCATACAAACTGAGAATTCGGGTAGCGTATTCGAGCACCTGCTCGCCAGCAGCAGTGAGATTAATTCGATTGTTAGTGCGATCAAAGAGTCTTGCGTTGAATTCGTCTTCCAACTGCCGAATTTGATGCGTCACAGCAGGCTGTGTCATGTGCAGCAGCTCTGCGGCACGCGTAAAACTGAGCACACCTGCCACTGTGTGAAACACCTTTAGCCGGCGATCAGACATAGTGATTGGCAGTACTGTTAGTTGGATGCGACATTTCCCTATGATACCGAGCAACGTTGCTTAGCGGGATTGAATTTCAGACGTTCGGATCGTACTTGTCCTCGAATGCCTCACTGTTCCTGTCAATGGGTTACAAACACACGCCACAGCTCGCTATACTCCGAGTGAGATCATCGGAAATACAGGCATGCGCGCCAGTCAGTTTCATATAAGAACCACTAAAGAAACCCCAAACGATGCTGAGATAGTCAGCCATCAACTCATGTTACGGGCAGGGTTTATCCGCAAACTCGGCTCAGGTCTTTACACACTCATGCCTCTGGGTTTGCGAGTTGTGCGTAAAATTGAAGCCATAGTTCGAGAGGAAATGAACAATGCAGGTGCTGTCGAGCTTCTAATGCCGTCCATTCAGCCCTCAGATTTATGGGAGGAGTCGGGTCGTTGGGAGAAGTTTGGCCCTGAACTACTGCGCATCAAGGATCGTCACGGCAGGGACTATTGCTTAGGGCCGACACACGAAGAAGTAATCACCGATATTGCTCGCCGTGAAATCAAAAGCTACAAGCAACTGCCCCTGAATTTTTATCAAATTCAGATGAAGGTTCGTGATGAAGTTCGCCCACGGTTTGGCGTTATGCGGTCTCGCGAATTCATTATGAAAGATGCCTACTCGTTTAGCTTGGGCGAAGAGTCACTCCAGCAGGTTTTTGATCAGATGCATACCGCATACTGCAATATTTTTAATCGCATGGGTTTAGATTATCGCCCAGTAGAGGCGGACAGTGGAAGCATCGGTGGCGCTCAGTCTCGCGAGTTTCATGTATTGGCCGACAGCGGCGAAGATGCAGTTGTGTATGCAACCGAGGGTGACTATGCCGCTAATATCGAAAAAGCCGCCGTTATTTGTCAAACAACCCGAGCGGCTGCCAGCGCCGACATGGCTTCTGTCGCTACACCACAAGTTCACACCATTGCCGAGCTGAGCGCACAACTGGGCATCGAAGATTCACATTGCCTGAAAACATTGTTAGTTAAAGGTGACATATCCAATGACGGGCCCGCTGTTGTCGCTTTGGTGCTGCGCGGTGATCACCAACTCAATGAAATTAAGGCTGAACATCTACCTGAGGTTGCATCCCCTATAACCATGGCCGATGCTGCAGATATTCTGTCTGTTGCTAAATGCGAAGCAGGATCCATTGGTCCTTTAGGCCTTGATATACCCGTAATTGCCGATGTTGATGCTGCAACTATGAGTAATTTCGTGTGTGGCGCCAATGAAAATGGCAAACATATAACCGGAGTAAATTGGGGACGTGACCTACCTGAGCCATTGGTTCGCGATCTTCGCAATGTGGTTGAAGGCGATCCTAACCCGATGGGTAGCGGCACACTTAAAATTGTTCGTGGCATAGAAGTGGGACATATATTCCAGCTCGGCAGCGCCTACAGTGAGTCCATGGGAGCAACCGTTCTCGATGAGAATGGCAAACCACAAGCTATGATGATGGGTTGTTACGGCATCGGTGTAACTCGGGTCGCGGCAGCGGCTATTGAGCAGAACAACGATGCCCGAGGCATTATCTGGCCTGAAGCGATCGCACCTTTTCAAGCTGTTGTCTGCCCGGTCAATATGGTTAAATCTGATGCCGTAAAAGCAGCTGCCGAAGCACTCTATATCGAGTTAAAGGAGGCTGGTATTGATGTGTTGCTAGATGACAGGCCGTTACGACCTGGCGCCATGTTTACCGATATGGAACTCATCGGCATACCACACCGCTTTGTTGTCAGCGACAAGTTACTAGCAACCGGAGACGTTGAGTATCGCGGCAGACGCGATAGCGAAGCTTCACTCATTAAGAGATCCGACATACTTTCAAAGCTAAGTCCATAGATCGATTAAGCTTTAAGACATAGGTGGTTAACGGAAATTAACCACCCACTGTTCGGCACGTCCATCATGGTGCCAATGCGGCGACACCACGTTAAGTCTTTTTGCGTTATTAAAGTGCTTCATAATACTAAGCACCAAATACTAAACACCAATTATGCGCTAGTACCACCCGTGGAATTCGAATACGGTCCGCCAGACATGAAGCTATTGAATTCTTCCTGATCTGCTCGGCGCTTGGCATTCATTCTGAATTCACCAAACCGACCTGATCGGGTTTTGATTTCTTCCTTGATCTCCCGAATTCTGTCGTATTGAGTCTGTTGGTATTCATTAAAGATCACATTGTCCTCGGCCCCAGTGGACTCTGCACTGTCGCCAAACATGCGACCCCATTGCTCCCTAATGGCCCCTGGCAATTCCTGCACCTGTCTACCGGACATGATCCAGAAAAAAACGACCAAACCAACAGGCCAGAAAAACACGAAACCCACTACCATGGCAGCGATGTTGATGCCGGACCAACGAGCATTTTTACCCACATAACTACCGCAGCGTGACCACGCCTTGTAACCCTGCTGCCCTACCGTGTTCGCCTGTGATGATGACATTTGAAACCCCTTTATCTACACACAATGAGAAGCGCTTTGACTGCTGCCGCAGTATTCCAAATTTGCCCGGTTCGCTTCTAATCAACCGAGCTATGTAAACACTGTTCACATAATATAGCGGATAGATTGGGTAAAAATCAAGCCGTTTTGGAAAACAAGTGAACACTGATCACATTGGCACGGTAGAATAAGTTACATGAAAGAGTCTATGAAGAAAGACAAAGGCACATACCACCACGGGAACCTTGCAGATTCACTGCTGGACTCAGTGGATCAAATTGCAACTCAATTTGGCCTGGAAGCCGTGACGCTACGCGCCTGTGCGAAAAAAATCGGGGTATCGCCTTCTTCCGCTTTCAGACACTATTCCGACAAACGAGATTTAATGACGGCGTTCGCCACTCGTGCCTTATTACAGCTATCGGATGCGTTATCCGTTGCGACAAAAAAGGCGAACAAGGGGAACGGCGATGCATTAATGGCTGTCGGATTGGCGTACATCGAGTTTGCAATCGATAAACCGGCCTTCTTTAGAGCCATGTGGAACGAGGAAACGATTTACACCAATAGTGAAAATTATGTCGCTGCCGCAGATTTGCTTAGCACCCACTTGAAGGGCGGGTTCGTCGATACCATTGCAGATATTGATCCTGACTCGCTAAGCCCAGAAGAACTTCTGGCTTGGTCATCGGTGCACGGTCTTGCCAATCTTTTTGTTGATGGCCCTATAGGCAAGGGACATACGCGCAAGCAGAAACTTGATTTAGCTACCCAGATGCTTGATGCGATTAAGCCCGCGTTTAGAGAGTCTTGATCATTAGCTAACAATTTTTACAAAAACGCTAGCGACCCTATCGCTTTGCACCAAGTCGATACGATATGAATACACCGACACTCACCTGTTGCGAATCTCCGCGCTCGGTGACCAGCGATGAATCTGCCAATTCACTGCCAAGCTGCTCAACAGATAGCGTGCTTACAATTCTTAATGATCGGCTTAACGGCAGAATCACGGCTCCTCTAAACCCAACACTCATGACACCTGAAGCCGGACCATACGGTGACAGATTACTCAATACGGATTGTTCAGCAGTGACCCCGACCAGGGACGCAAGCGTGTTTTCATCCCCTG
>JBLHWG010000067.1:0-18056 GCA_047629055.1 Halioglobus sp. | reverse complement strand
CGCTGATGTAACTTCATCAAAAAGCATAATTTGAGGTTTCATGGCAAGCGCTCGAACAATCGCCACACGCTGTTGCTGCCCACCAGAGAGTTGATCAGGGTAATGGTCCATACGATCAGCTAGGCCAAACTTATCAAATAGTTCTTCTACCTGATTTTTCAATTCGTCGTGTGATTGACGATAAATGCGACGCGGTGCAAGCATGACATTTTCAAGGGCGCTCATATGCGGAAATAGATTAAAGCTCTGGAAAACAAGTCCTATTTTCTGTCTAACCGGTTGTGGATCAAGACCCGGTTCGGAAATATCGACCCCGTTAAAATGTATTTGTCCGTTGTCTATAGGCTCAAGCAAATTGATACATCTTAGTAGCGTCGACTTACCAGACCCAGATGAGCCTATTAGGCAAACCATCTCGCCTTGTGCGACAGACAGGTCAATACCATTTAATACCGACACATCGCCGAAGGATTTATGCACGTTCTTCAGGTGCAGTGTTTCCAGGGCCACTAGGAACGCTCCCGATGCTGTTTCGCGAGTAGATAATCAGCATAGCGAGTTGCCGGGACAGTGACTGCAAGAAAAATGATTGCTGCTCCGACATACGGTGTGAAATTAGCGAGTAGAGATTTATGCACGCTCGCTTGACGTAGTATTTCGACAGGGCCAATGAAGGAGAGCAGGGCAACATCTTTCTGCAACGCTACCAACATATTCATGTTAGCGGGTACAACCCGACGCAAAGCCTGTGGGAGAACGACAAACCGCATTGTGTCTGCCGGGCTTAGCCCCAGAGATAAGCCTGCAGAGCGCTGACTGGCATGAACCGACTCGATGCCACTCCTGATAATCTCTGCAACATAAGCTGAGTACGTCAGAATTAGCGCAAGCGACCCCCAGATATACGGACTGTTCCAGGGGCGTGGCAAGCCCAGGCCGGGAATACCAAACCCAATAAGGAATATGGTGAGGATGACCGGTACACCGCGAAAGATATCTGTGTAGACAATACCCAAAACGCGCAAGGGAAACATTGCTGGTGACTTTTGATCCCGTGCCAACGCTATCAGAAGACCAAGGATTGCTATAGCCGGTAAAGACCATAGAAAAATGGCGATATCTAGGACAAACGCCTCTAGTAAAGAGGGAAATGTAGAGAGCAATATGTCTGCATTGAAGAAGCTGCTTTTAACCTTTTCCCAGCCGGGAGCCAAAGGCACTAGAACAAGCAGTGCAACGATAACCAGCACTGAGCTGAGCGCGGCTATCGCCACGCCCTTACGCTTCTGTTTCGCTTCAAATGCTACTCTTGCAGCACTTTGTTTTTTCATTTTAGCTTGTGTGGTATTTCAGAGATTGCCAAAGCCAATATCTTTAACTATTACTTAATGAGAGGAACCCCCGTGGTTTCCTGTAACCACTCAGCTTCGATACTTGCAAGTGTGCCGTCTGTCGTCATTGCCAGTAGCGCTTCATCGACGCACTCTTTTAACGCACTATCCTGTTCCATTAACAGACCAAATTGATCAGGGGTATCGGATCTTTCCGCTGGGAACTGCCCAAGAACAACTCCGTCATCAAGCACGACAGCCCCAAGGTATAAGGCTGTCGGTAAATCGAACATGGCAGCATCTATCTGGTTAGCTTTCATAGCTTCAGTGACGTTGACATTGTCGTCGTATAGCAACGGATCGCTATCAGGCTGGATGTTCTCTTGCAGCATTTTCAAGGCTGTGGTGTTGGCATCAATGCCCCAAATAAGCTTGCGTAATGATTCGACAGTAGCCTCGGCACCATTATCAACGGAAGACTTGCGCACTAAAACGGCCATGGCAGCGGAGTAGTAAGGTAGGGAAAAATCGACAACTTTTTCGCGCTCTGGTGTGATCGAAAACTGCTGCACGTTAAAATCGAAGTCTTTTACGCCGGGCTGAATTGACTGATCAAAAGAGGCAGATGTCCACTCAACCTTCCCCTTGTCAAACCCCATACGACTTGCCACTTCATAGGCGACAGCAGCTTCAAAGCCGTTGCCGGAGGTGGGGTCATTGTCCATCACCCAGGGGAAATAGGCGGGGTTGCCGGTAGCGATGGTTAATACACCGTCCTTTAAGGTTTTGCCTACCGCACAGTCTGCGGCGTACAGATTCGTTCCGGCAACAAGTGCCGTACCAACGACCAACATCTGGGCGGTTCGACGAACAAAGCGTTGACAAGAGAGCCTGTTTACCGAAAAACTGCCTGATCGAGGAACTTCTGTTTCATGCAAATACTGGGTTTTCATGCTGATCCACTCTGATGCTGGTTTTATGTTCATAATATCGGTATAGACCCGATACTATGCGGTTTTATGGGTTCCAGCAAATTTATACTGGGCGGTGCAGATTTTGAGGAGCTAACGCGCCGATAGACTCACGTAGTTGCTCTGAAAGTGTCAGTGAGGGTAAGGTACTTAATATGGTTAATTTTCATGGCGTTGATCCGATGCCCCTCAACTACATCGAGCGTACTGCTTACTACTACTCGCAACTTGGTTTCGGCAAACCTTACGAATGGGATCACAACGTAGATATCCCGTTTACCAATTTGAAAAAGCCGTTGGGCGACAGCGTGGTTGCCATTATCACAACCGCTGCTCCGTTCGTTGGGCACCTTGGAGACCAAGGGCCAGGCGCACCCTATAATGCAGACGCAAAATTTTATTCAGTTTATTGCGGGGAAACATCCACACTGCCAGATTTGCGCATCTCTCATATCGCTATAGACCGGCACAACACGTCGGCTGAAGACCTAGGGAGTTTTTTCCCCCTAGCCGCCTTGTGGCATGCAGCTGCCGATAGACGAATTGGTGCAGTTAGCAAGAAGTTTTACGGACTTCCAACCAATCGTTCTAAACGAATAACCAAAAATATTGACTGCGCAGACATATTAGAGAGATGTCTTACCAATGGAGTGGACGCGGCGATTCTGGTACCTAATTGCCCGGTATGTCACCAATCTGTTTCTATCGCCGCCAGAACACTTGAAGCAGGCGGAATTCCTTCTGTTGTTATGGGTTGTGCAAAGGATATCGTGGAGCGAGCAGGGGTGTCGCGATTCTTATTTAACGATTTCCCACTCGGCAATTCAGCGGGTCGGCCACATGATCTGCAATCCCAGAAAATCATCCTCAACCTTGCACTTGATTTACTGGAGCAAGCCGACGAGCCGAACACAACGTGGCAGTCGCCGTTGACATGGGTTGGGAAGAGCAACTGGAAAACGTATTATTCCAACCCTGATCTGTTATCGGCCAATGAAATTGCCGAACGCAAAGCACAGTTTGAGAAAGGCAAAGAAAAGGCAAAGGCACTGCGAATGAAAGTGGGGAAGTGAAGGCGTTCAGCTTGGGGCCGTATCGATCTTGGTGTAGTTAGATCAGAGGCTTTATCAATTCGTTGATAATAATTTCAATCAGTTAGAATTGTTGTTGAGGAAATAAAACATAATTATTGTCCGATAAAGCTATCTGTATACTAAGAATGGCACTCAGCTTCCACGGGCGAGGGTGGTTAATAATGTATAAAAAAAACAACAAGATATATCATGAGGCGAGTATCCAGCAGCGCTGAGTGATTGGTTAAAAAATCCGGCAGATGGCATGGGCGAATTTTCACCAAACCCAGGGTCGAACGCGATGAGCTTATCTTGTGTTTGAATAATAGTCGTGACAAAGCTATGTTCCAACCTTGGAAAGAGGTGTTCTTTCTCGGCATGGGCATCCACAGCCCGTACACGGTTGGGTGTTGAAAGGTCGTTGGCATTATCTGGAACACGACTGGATGGCAGAGGAAGGGTCCTATGTCTACGAACCCCTAGGTGAAACCCGTACGCTTGTCGTACCAGAACGCGATATAATTCAACACTTTTAGACAACAAAGCCTCTATGTCAGCACTATTCTCACCACTAACCATCCGTAGCGTGACTCTACCGAATCGCGTTGTTGTATCACCATTATGTATGTATTCAGCGGTGGACGGAATGGCGCAACCCTTTCACTTCGCACATCTAAGTGCATTTGCAAGAGGCAAAGCCGGGCTGGTTTTTGCCGAAGCCACGGCGGTTGTACCCGAAGGCCGCATAACGCCACAATGTTTAGGTATTTGGAGTGACGAACACGCTGCCGCCATTAAACCCATCGTTCAATTTATTAATAGTATGGGTTCGGTAGCAGGCATTCAGCTAGCTCACGCGGGGCGCAAGGCGTCCACCTCTGCTCCCTTTTCTAGTGCAGGGCCACTGTTATCTGATCATCCTGATTCGTGGCAAGTGGTGGCCCCGAGTGCAATCCCTGTAGGGCCTGGATTTCCTGAGCCAACTGCACTGAGTGTCGCTGATATTAAGCAACTGGTTTCTGAATTTACCACCGCTGCGAAGCGTTCCGTTGATTGTGGATTTGGCGTGATCGAGTTGCATGGCGCTCATGGTTATTTGATGCACAGTTTTCTATCGCCCATTGCTAATCAGCGAACGGATGAATACGGCGCTGATCTTGCCGGCAGAATGCGTTTCCCTCTGGAAGTATCACGAGCAGTGCGTGAGGCCGTGGGAGAAGACATTCCATTGTTCTTTCGAATCTCTGCGGTTGACCGTATTGAAGGTGGTTGGACAATGGACGATTCGGTCGCGCTCTCTAAAGAGCTTGGCCATGCAGGCATTGACGTCATCGATTGTTCTTCTGGCGGTATTCACGGTGCACCGAGCTTTCGTGTAACCAATGATGGCAAACCCCTTAAGCGTTCATCTGCTAGAGCTCCAGGTTTTCAAGTACCGTATGCTGAGCGAATTAAGAAAGAGACTTCACTGCAGAGTATGGCAGTGGGCGTCATCATCGACCCTGTCCAAGCAGAATCTATAATCAGTGAGCAGCAGGCTGACCTTGTGGCCCTAGGACGAGAGATTATGTACGATCCCTTTTGGCCATTGCATGCAGCGCAAGCCCTGAATGCCGATCCTGACTTTAATATGTGGCCACCACAGTACAAATGGGCGGTAGATAGGCGTGAACAGATTAGAAGGCTTAACGAATAGCTTTTTGTTCCTTAATTTCTTCTTATGATTTATCGTAATTATGAGATGAGCTTTGTCGAGCACCTTATTGAGGAATGATCAAATGAAGCAAAACACAATTTTTGATTACATTATTGTTGGAGCCGGGTCAGCTGGATGCGTTCTGGCCAACAGGCTGTCGGCTGTATCTTCCAATAGTATCTTGCTGATAGAGGCAGGGGGGGCTGATCGAAGCATTCTCATACAAATGCCCGCAGCGTGTGGAATGGCGGCACGCGACCCGCGTTTTGACTGGGGGTATGTTGGTGAACCTGAACCAAACTGCAACGGGCGGCAAATTTTAGAACATCGCGGTCGAGTTCTTGGTGGTTCTTCGTCCATAAACGGAATGGTAGCGAATCGCGGCAATCCCAAAGATTATGATGGGTGGGCAAACGAAGGGCTTCCTGAGTGGAGTTTTGAAAAGTGTTTGCCGTATTTTCGGAAAATGGAAACATCAGATAAAGGGAAAAGCGACTGGCGCGGTGACAATGGCCCGCAAACAATAGAAACCTGCAAAGCAACACATCCTCTTCATCAAGCATTCCTGAAAGCTGGCCAACAAGCTGGTTATTTCGTCACTTCTGACCAGAATGGCGAACACCATGAAGGCTTTCATGTTGCGCAGAGCTTCACAAGAAACGGCCAGCGATGTAGCGCAGCGAAAGCCTATTTGCACCCTGTCATTAAACGGGATAATTTGACAGTTTTAACGAATACCTTGGTTCATAAAATTCAGTTTGATGGAAAGCGTGCGGTTGCTGTTCTTACTGAAAAAAATGTCGAAAAGGTCAGGTACGAGGCTAGTCAGGAGATAATATTATGTGGCGGCGCTATCAACTCTCCTCAGCTTCTACTGCTATCCGGAATCGGTGACCCTGCTCATTTAGCAGATCACAATATCACCACTGTAGCCAGAGTCCCAGCTGTTGGACAAAATCTGGAAAACCACCAAATCGTACCTATTACCTATGCAACGCCAAAGGGAGTTTCGTTGGCTCAAAAGTTCAAAGGATTGGGGAAATATCGTGTCGGTCTTGAATGGATTTTATTTAAGTCTGGCTTGGGTACTTCAACAATTTGCGAGACGGGTTGTTTCTTTAAGAGCTCACCTGATGTTGACTATGCAAACCTCCAGCACGAATTTTATTCTATGGCTGCTGACATGGGTGACCCTGTTGCCAACTTCGATGACGGATTCATGTTCTCTATGGGCTTGATGCGACCTGAGAGTCGCGGACATGTAAAGCTAAAGTCAGGAAACCCAAATCATGATCCTTCAATCGTATACAATTTTTTTGCAACGGAAGGTGATCGACGTGCCATGATTAACGGTGTCAAACGAACACGTGAGATGGCACTACAAACGGCTTTTGATGGTTTGCGCCATGAAGAAATAGCCCCCGGAAAAGAGGTGCAAAGCGATGATGAAATACTGAGTTGGCTTCGTGCTAACGCTTCAACGGAATACCATCCTAGCTCAAGCTGCCGAATGGGCACAGGCGAAAATTCTGTAACAAACACCGATGGCCTGGTTCACGAGACAGATGCATTACGCGTGGTTGACGCATCCATCATGCCGCACAATGTTACCGCCAATTTAAACGCTCCTGTCATCATGATGGCGGAAAAACTTGCGGATGTAATTCTGGGTTAGGCTGTTCGATCTACGTCGATTTGATAGATTTGAAAAAATACGATGAAGAAACATGAATACAACGTTTGTTAACCTGACTGACTATCCAATAAATCAACCGAACACCCGGCTCTACCAATCTTTAGTGGCTGAGCAACGAATTTTGTTGGCTGACATAGGCATGATTAATTTACCCGGTTTCTTAACATCGGAAGGTGTTGACACCTACAAGCGGGAAATCGACGATCGAATGGACATCGCGTACCATGCCGTCACCGAAAGACACCCGTACGGCTACCATCAATCCGATCAATTCCCAGAACATCACCCGCGCAACAGCTTGACTGCCGCTCAAACTTATCGGCTGGCTCATCACCTCTTGCCAGAGACGGCAATTGACGAGCTTTACCGCTGGCCTCCCATGCGGCAGTTCATAGCAGATATCACCGGCAACGACGTTGTTTACCTGAGTGGTGACCCATCAAACGGATTGGTTGTGCAGGTGTACAGGGAAGGCTGTGGGCAGGCCTGGCATTTTGATCAGGCGCTGTTTTCTACCATTCTCAATTTAGCGGAATCGGAGTCCGGCGGCGTGTTTGAATGTGCACCAGAGATCAGATCTGAAGAAGAGCCGAACTACGAGGAAGTTAAACGTGTGCTTGATGGAGAGTCTGCATGTGTTCAGAAGCACTATGTCAAGGCGGGTTCTTTTACGGTAATGCTAGGGCGATATACGATGCATCGAGTCACAACTGTAGAAAAACAACAGGCTAGAATCTCCGCTGTTTTATCCTATGAATTGAAACCGGGCTTGCATATGGATTTGGACACGCGCAAGAATTCTTTTGGACCTACAGCGCCGGAGCTACCCGTATAATTTAATTGCTAATTCAAAGCCAAATCTGTGAAGATGCACCATCGATTTCGACCAAAGGGTGAGTATGAGAATTTGCGGTGTAGATTTAACAGGTAGCGATGCGGTTATCTGTTTGCTAGTACAGGGTAAAGGCGACTTTAATTTGCCCGACTGTAAGGTACGCAAATTGACGCTAAAGAAAAAGCATACGGGCGAAGACCTACGCCAGTTCCAGTTAGATTTTTCAAAGCTCATGAGTGATTACAGCGTCGATAAAGTTGCTATACGAGAACGTATGCCCAAGGGCAAATTTGCTGGTGGTGCTATTAGCTTTAAACTTGAGTCTGCTATTCAGCTCATTACAGATTTGGATGTCGTACTAGTATCTCCATCGCAAATCAAATCTGCGTGGCTGGATAGTCCTCTAGCCATCAATTATTCTGAAACTGGATTAAAGGTATTTCAGGAGAACGCATTCAAAACAGCCTACGCGGCATGCCGGTCAGATTAAGCTGGAGTGCTAAGCACAATAGTTCCATATACTTGAAACTATAGGCTCAATTCTTTACGAGAGGCAAGGGCGAGCTTGATAAGTTAATCCAAGCCCTTACAACCCCTCAAGTGCAACCAAATGCGATTTAGCCAATCGTTGCCTAATCTCACGCCAAGGCTTGTACTCCTCGCAAGCAACAAACTCTTTTAAGCTTTTCATATCGGGAAACTCGATAAGAACCATTCGAGTGGGCATCCACTCGCCTTCGAGTTGTTCCATCTCGCCACCTCGTGCACGATACTTGCCGCCAAACTTGGCGGCTATTTGAGGCACGGTCTCGAGGTAGCCGCTGTCGCGATAGGCGTCCATATCGGACACATCGACGTCGGCCATAATGAATGCGGACATGGTATTTCTCTTTAAGTAGACTTGTATTTGGCTGAAAGTGGCAGTATCGGTCTAGATTAAATCAACACTGCTTTTTGATCAATTCTTAAATATTGGACCATATAAGCCAAGAGCTCAAACCTGGAGCTCAATCGAATCAAGGCCCACTCAGAATCACACTACCGCCATCCCTTGGCAGTTTTTGGCTCGTGCCAAGACTCGGTCAATTCTGGGCTGAACACAACATTGATTTACATCTGATACCAGCCAGAGAGCTAATGGATTTCCAACTGCATAACATTGATTTGGGGATTGGTTGTGGCACCGGTGAGTGGCCGGGAATGGAAGCTGAATTTCTTATGCCCATGTGCATTGTGCCAGTATGCTCTCCTGAGCTATTGAAACAGCGCCCACGCCTAACCGATCCGGAAGATCTATCTAACTACACGCTGTTGCACGAAATTAACTACGAACCGTGGGGGGAGTGGCTCGCGGCCCGAGGACTCGAAACCATCGATAGCTCTCGAGGCATTGTTTGCCAGGATAGCAACATGCTCTACAACCTTGCCCTGAACGGACAGGGGATAGCGCTGGTCACTGAACAGATAATGTCCGAGGAATTGAGCAGTGGTCGCCTGGTACGTTTGTTTTCAGATTCAGACGAATCCACTAGTGGTTATTATCTGGTCCACCGCAAAGATGTTCGTCTCAGTCCGAGAGCACAGATCTACCGGGAGTTTGTTCTCAAACAGGCACAACCTACCGCCGGATGAATTTAGATGCTTTGTACGGCCAGTACCGAACGTTGAGTCAGCGATTATGCCTTCACTGAACGCGCCTCCAAATTTGAGCTATCGGATCTGCTCACACTTGACGAAGTCGGGTTAAGTCAGTTAATTATGTGTGATGAACAAGCTAACTAGTAAAACAGCCCTAATCACCGGTGCTGCGAAAGGCATAGGTGCACAAACGGCGCGATTGATGGCGCGCAATGGTGCAACCGTATTCCTTGCTGACATTCTGACTGATGAAGTAGAGCAGGTGGCCTACGAAATTAACGATAGTGGCGGCCAAGCAACCGCACTCACACTGGATGTAAGCTCTGAATCAAGCTGGCAGGCAGTGATTCAAGAAATCACCGTCGGCGAAAACCAGCTAGACATTCTAGTCAACAATGCCGGCTACTTTCTTGGCAGGAGCTTCGAAGACGCCACGATGGATGAGTGGCAAAAGCTGGTAAGCGTCAATATGACTAGCGTTTTTTTGGGAACCAAACTGTGTGCACCTACATTACGCAAGGCTGGTAAGCACAGTAAACATGGCAGTGCCATCGTCAACCTGTCGTCTATTGCTGGACTAGTTGCAGCCCCCAATGATCCGCTTTACGGCATGACGAAAGGTGGCGTCACGATGTTCACTAAGTCTGCTGCCATTAGCTTTGCCAATCAGGGTGATCGCATACGGGTCAATTCAGTTCATCCCGGTGTGGTTGATACCGAGATGGGGCAGCAGGCCCTCGATGCACAAGCAAAAAGAATGGGCTTAGCAGACTCAGAACAATTAAAGACGCTAGCCGCGATGAAGCATCCTCTGGGCAGAATTGCGAACACGGCAGACATTGCCAAAGCGATCTTGTTTCTCGCCTCAGACGATTCAGCTTTCATGACAGGGGTTAGTATGCCCGTTGATGGTGGATACACAGCGCAATGACAATACAACTTAAAACTCATTTCTACTCAGACGAACGATGCTTTTGGCACGGCGGTGGAAATTACGCACAAATGTTGCCGGTGGGTGGTTTCGTGCAACCGCTGGTATCGGGTGGACTCCCAGAAGCCCCTGAGACTAAGCGTCGCTTGAAAAACCTCATAGAGGTAACAGGGCTATCTTATGGCCAAACTCTCGCTCTTAGAGTGGGGGAATCTCGTTGTGGCAACGGGCATCTTGAGGCAAATCTGCAAGCTTTTGATAAGTTAATGGGGCTTGGTGGGTCGCCGCGTAATCGGGTTCGTTTACTACGATCACGTTTATTTCCATGAACAGATGGTACTGCCTCGAGTAAGAATTTTGTGTATGGATGTCGAGGATTTTTGAACAGCGTAACTCGATCAGCCTGTTCAACTATCTGACCCAGATACATCACAGCGATTTCATCGTAAATGTGTTGCACCACACCCAGGTCGTGGGAAATAAACAAGTAGGTTAATCCCAATTCCTTTTGCAGCCGGGACATCAAATTCAGGATCTGCGCCTGGATGGCAACATCGAGCGCTGATACCGGTTCATCACAAACGATCAGATCTGGCCGAGTTGAGAGTGCGCGCTAGGCCGAGACGCTGGCGTTGACCCCCTGAAAATTGATGCGGGAACAGATGCTGCTGTTCGGGTCGAAGGCCAACCTGAGTAAATAGCTCGGAAAGCGCGGAATTACGTTCTGCTGGTGTTCCGATTGACATAAGGTCTAGTGGCTGGCGTACAATTTCTCCCGCTCTTTTGCGCGGGTCCAGCGAGGAATAGGGGTCCTGAAAGATGATTTGAAACCGACTCCGAGCCGTGCGCAGTTGATCTTTTTCAAGAGCACTGATCTCTGTACCACCGAGTGTTACCTTTCCTTCGATAATCGGTACAAGTCGCATAATGGCCAGCGCCGTTGTTGTTTTTCCTGATCCGCTCTCACCGACAACCCCAAACGTTTTGCCAGAGGGGATAGTAAACGATACGCCATCAACCGCATGCACCGTTGGTTTCTTGCCTGAAAAGATATTTTTTTCACCGCCGAAATGAACCTTCAGGTTGCTGACGACGAGATCTTTGTCAGAGATCATGCTGATTCATCCTGAACAGCCCAACAGGCGCTGAGCTGAAAATTGCCAGAAGTAAAAGGCAAAAAGACTGCAGGTCAACGGCTCTAAAACAAATGTGCCAACTGCGCATCAAAGCGAAAGCTGGCTTGACCCCCAACAGTGACATTAGCTTTCTCAGGTGATGCGAATCGAAAGGGAGTTCCTTTTTCGGTCTGAAGCTCTAAGACAGACTCTGTACCCAGTTGCTCCACGAGGGTAACTGTGCCTTTTAGCGGCCCATCAGGATCAAGCTTCATGTGATGCGGTCGAATGCCCAGTCGCACTTCAGAACCATTGTTTTTTGTTTTTGATACTAATCGGACGGCATTGATATCGAGCCCTTCACCAGTAAAGTGTCCCTGGTTACCAGTGGTTTCTGATAAAACGCCGTCGAAAAAATTCATCCTAGGTGAGCCTAAAAAGCCTGCGACAAACTCATTGGCAGGATTGTCAAACAAATCCATAGGTGCACCCACCTGCATAACTTCTCCATCTTTGAGCACGACAATTTTATCAGCCAAGGTCATCGCCTCAACCTGATCGTGGGTCACATAGATAGTCGTTGCTTCAAGTTGTCTGTGCAGTTTTGCGATCTCGACGCGGGTATCGTGACGCAGTGCTGCATCAAGATTGGATAAGGGTTCGTCAAACAAAAAGACATCTGGGTTGCGCACGATGGCCCGACCGATAGCAACGCGCTGGCGTTGACCACCAGAGAGTGCCGCCGGACGGCGGTCGAGCAGATGTTCCATTTGTAGAATTTTGGCTGCAGCTTCTACGCGCTCGCGAATCTCTTTTTTGCTTTTCCCTTCAAGGTCTAGGGAAAACGCCATGTTGTGAAACACGGTCATGTGCGGGTAGAGCGCGTATGACTGGAACACCATGGCAATGCCGCGTCTAGAGGGCGGCAGATCCGTCACGGAACGATCGGCAATATGTATTTCGCCGCTGGATAATGTCTCTAGACCAGAGATTAATCGAAGTAGAGTGGACTTACCACAGCCAGAAGGTCCGACAAATACCACGAACTCTCCGTTGTCGATTTGCAAATCAACAGCGCGGATAACATCTACCTTGCCAAAGGACTTGGTAACCCCTTTTAATACGACTTGGGCCATCTAAATTTCCTCAAAAGTCGCTGTGAGCGATTCAAAGTCGAAACTACAACGAAGCGTCTGTGACGGCGCTATTCGATCGAACACAATTTGCGTAACATCACCGGTTATCGGGCCCATGGTGTTTGCGCTCATGATTGCGGGTTGTTTTTTACGCCAGCTTAAAAACGAAGCGAACGCATTATAAATAGAGTCTTTTCTCGCGGCTTCATCGAGCGCCGCTCGCGATAAATGCTGTTCGGCGATGGGGAGCCACGTGCTATTGGCTGTGGAAAAAGCACCGTTGGGTGCATCACCTTTCCATACCATGGGGGTTCGGCATGTGTCTCTACCGAGAAACGTAGGGGCGAATTCAATACCCCAAGGGTCCTGCATCTGTTCTATCGGTATGTCTCGCACATCTTGCAGAGCCAGTTCTTCACCTTGATAGATGCAGGTTGAACCGATTAAGCACGACTCTAGTTTTAAAAGCAGGAGTTGCAATGCTTGCTGTTGATCAGGCTCCAACTCTAATGGCGCTAACTGTCTTGTGGCGCTGCGTGGCACATCGTGGTTGGAGAATGCAAAGCTCAGTCGGCCAGTGCCGTTAAATGCCTCTATAGCGTCTGTGATGGCCTTTTTTAAGCCAGCGACATCATGCCCTCCCCATTCAAGCAAGTTAAAGTTATAGGTGGCATGCAAGCGGCCGGGAGCGGTAAATGTCTGGCTCGCTTTTATCGGGTCATCGCCGTGGAGCTCTCCCATTAGAAAACGCTCGTCGTAGCTGTCTGCGACTGATCTAAACGATTCGCTAAAAGACTGGATAGCTGGCTGGTTCAATTGTGCGGTGTCGTGCAGCTGTCGAAAAAAGGGCTGTTGTTGTTGCGGTTGAAATCCGGGAACAAAATCGGGATTAGCCTTGTTGTTTTTATACGGAGCGCTGTCTGCATTGATGGTGTGTACTGCATCTATTCGGAAGCCATCAACACCACGATCAAACCAAAAGCGTGCGATATCCATATACGCATCACGAACTAAAGGATTGGCGTGATTCAGGTTAGGTTGGCTGCGAAGAAAGTTGTGCAGGAAGTACTGCTGACGACGTGGCTCCCAAGTCCATGCTGGACCACCGAAGAAGGATAGCCAGTTAGTGGGCGGGCTACCGTCTGGCATGGGGTCAACCCAGTGGAACCAATCGGCTTTGTCATTATCCTTGGATTTTCTGCTTTCTATAAACCACGCGTGTTGATCGGAACAATGTGCTGGCACAATATCCACCATGACTTTCAGGCCGAGTTCATGAGCTTTAGCCAGCAGACGATCGAAATCGTCCAGTGTTCCGTACTCTGGATGAACATCGCAGTAATCGGCTACGTCATACCCAAAATCTTTTTGCGGGCTCTTGAAAAAAGGGCTTATCCAAACGGCATCAACACCGAGATTTGCGATGTACTCAAGCCGCGTGGTGATGCCGGGTAGATCCCCAATGCCATCATCGTTTGAATCCTGAAAAGAGCGCGGATAGATTTGATAGATAACCGCCGTTTCCCACCAGTTCAGCGTGTCAGTCTTCATAGAATTATCCACCTTTCACTGACCCTGCCAAGAGTCCGCGAATGAAGTAGCGTTGCATTGATAGAAATACGATGAGCGGCACAATGATAGAAATTACCGCAGATGCATTTAGCAAATGTAGTTGATCTTTGAACGTGCCTAGTTGTTTTTGTAGGCGGATAGGGAATACCAGATCAGCGGAATCAGCAGGGCCAATATACAGCGCTACGATAAGATCGTTCCAAACCCAAAGAAATTGAAAAATACCGAAAGATGCCAGCGCAGGTACCGAGAGTGGGATGATCAGACGAGTGAATATCTGCAGATGGCTTGCACCATCAATCCGAGCGCTTTCCAGTAGCTCCTTGGGTAGCCCGACAATGTAGTTGCGCAGCAAATAGATGGCAAGTGGCAGTCCGAACGCAGTGTGGGTCACCCATAAGCTTGCAAACGATTTAGACGCGACCTGGCAGGTCTTTGTTGCCTCGCAATCGGTCATCCATGCATTGAGTGATGTAGCCCAGGACGCGATACCGCTAAATCCCTGCAACACAGGTAAGAACGCGAGCTGTGTAGGCACCACCATCAGTGACACCACTACTATAAACAACCAATCACGTCCGGGGAAGCGCATCCATGCAAAAGCATACGCTGCGAAGGCGGCAATGGTGATCGGAATGATGGTGGCTGGAATGGTCACAATGAATGAGGAAATGAGGGCGTTGGGAACATTTTTGTTCTCAAACAACACCTCGACATAGGCGTCAGTGCCAAATACCGGATCCTGATCGATGAAGGCATCGATATTTTTGGGTTTAGCCGCGGTGGCCTCTGGGAACGTCCAGGTAAAATCACCGTTGGGTCCGAAGACGAACTCGCCACCACGGACATCCATCACGTCACCCGGGAAAATCAACTGGCGGATTAGTTTGGTTTTTCCGTCCTTTTCAGGATCAGGTACACGACCTTTGAACAGAATCGATTTCACAGCGCCTTCGACGTTGTAACTATCACGATCGTCATTGAGTCGATCGAAAATGTTTCCAGTCTTTGTGACAAAAGGTTCACTCTGACCTTTGTCATGTGTGCTGAAGCGATGACCCAGTTCTGTGGGTGTGAAGGCTGTCCAGAATCCCGAGGTTTTTGAGGCGGTTTCCGAGCGCAGTGATGTGGTAACCAGTGCGACGAAAGGCACTACCCAGATGAAAACGATTAAGGCCAGAACGATATGTTTGAATGTGCGAGACATAGCTGATTAATGCCCGAGTTCTTTTTGTTCACGTCGAAGACGCCGAGCGTTGAATACCATGTTTGGAATAACAGTAACCATCAACATGACGGCGATTGCAGCAAACAGATTATCAACATTATCGCCGCCAACTGACCAGTTGTTGCGCGCGTTTTCCATCATTGTGGCCAGCAATAGTTTGTCGTCATCATTGGCCGAAAGTGCATACGGGATGTCGAACATTTTCAGCACCAATATTACCAAGGTTGTCCAGACCACCACGATGGTTGAATAAATCTGTGGGAGTTTGATGCGGAAAAACATTTGGAACGGATTAGCACCGTCGATTGTCGCGGCTTCTATTGTGTCTTCAGGTACACCGCGAAGTGCCGCTGAAAAAATCACCATGGCAAAGCCGGTTTGCACCCAGACTAAAATCCACATCAAAAAGAAATTGCCCCAAAATTTTAAACTGTACAACGGTTCATTGTAGCCAGCTGTATGGCCAAGCAACGACTTCAGCAGGCCTATCTGGTAGGACGGTGTGAGACCATTGATGGCCTCTTGAGCCTGAATGCCACCGCCTGCAAATATATTGCGCCAGATAATGGCGGCGCCAACGAAAGAGATTGCCATCGGGATGAAAATCAAAGTCTTTGCGACAATCCCCCAGCGCGTTGAATCTGCTAGCACAGCGATTAGCAGGCCTAAGGATATGCAAACGGAAGGCACCAGTACCAGCCACATAAGACTGTTGCGCATCGCATAGCGAAATTGTGTGTATCCGAGAGAGGTTGAGTCCCAGAGAAAGGCGTAGTTGCGCACGGTTCCGGTTCCGTCAGCTTCTAGGAACGACAGACTCAATGTGGAAAACGCGGGTATAAACAGAAAAAGTAACAACAGCACTAAAGCTGGGCCGACAAATATCCATGGCTGTATTGCCTCAAGGATCGTTGTTTCCCGACTCGAGGATCCTCTAGACGAATATCGAGCCATTCCCTGGTTAAGCCAGTTGCTAAGCCAGAAATAAAGAAAGGAAAGACCCAGGGCGATCGCTATAGAACGAATCGCAAAGCCGATTTTTGCAAATCGTTCTTGTGTGTCTAAGGTTGAAAATGACCAGTTGTTGGTTTCGTGCAGCCAGGTTCCAAATTGAGTCATCCAGCCATCAATTGGAGACGTGACGATATAAGCCAAGATGCCTGTTATCGGTAAAACAATAAAGACAGTTAGTGCAATTGCTAAGCTATTACCAGCAATAATTGGCCTAATGGAGCTCATGGTTTTTCCGAACTAGCCTGGACTATTCATGAAACGTCTAATTATCACGATGGACCCTGTTGCTGTAGGGAACTTCGTGAGGGAGCGGAATACAGACTGTATTTCCGACTGAACGAAATTTCTTACAGCAGCAGGGGGCAAGAGAGAATTAGGCGAGGCGGCCATCCGTGTCTTCATGAATAATCCATGCTTGAGCAGAGGAAAAGGCGCGCGAGTCTCGCGCGCCTTCAAGGACAGAGACTCTAAAATGTGAGTCCCCCTACAACATTAATAAAGCAGGTCTTCAGAGAAATTACTTAATCGCGTCCCATGCTGATTGGATGTTGTCAGCGGTGGTTTTAACATCTTGACCATTAGCGAAAGCAGTCATTTCAGACCAGAACGCACCAGCGCCAATTGCACCAGGCATCAGATCAGAGGCATCGAAACGGAACGTTGTCGCGTTTGACAGGATTTCGCCTTGCTTGCGAAGTGCTGGTGTTGCGTAAGCACTTAGATCAGCACCTTTGTGTGCAGTCAGAAATGTGCCTTGTTGCATCCAAGCTTCATGTGCAGAGGCTTCTTTCATGAACTCAAAGAATGCACGTGTAGCCGGGCTGTCTTTGGTCATTGTCCAAAGTGTACCTGCACCCAGAACGGGGTTGCCTAAATTTGCTGCTTCGTAAGGAGGGAAGTAGAAGAAATCTGCGCTGCCATCTTTCACTTCTTCGCCTTTTTCAGGAAAGAAAGCAGGGATGAACGAAGCCTGGCGATGCATCATGCAAGATGCAGGACTAGAGAACAGACCTTTTGGAGCGTCACCGAAGAAAGTGGTTGCAACCGAGGAAGCGCCGCCAGCAACGTAATCGTCATTGCGAGAGAACTGACCATAAACTTCCATTGCTTTTAGCACTTCAGGGCTGTTGAATGGGAGATCATTGGATACCCAACGGTCGTAGTTTTCAGGTGTTGTGGTCCGGAGCATCAAATCTTCCATCCAATCTGTTGCTGTCCAACCTGTGGCGTTGCCAGATTCCACACCGATGCACCATGGGGTGTTGCCGTCTTCAACCATTTGGTCAGACAAAGCGATCAGTCCTTCCATCGTAGAAGGGATTTCGTAACCGTTGTCTTCGAACTGCTCAGGCGCGTACCAAACGAGGGACTTCAGATCCATTTTGAACGGAAAACCATAGAAATCTTCTTTTCCATCAGCACCGGCATATGTACCGAGCGCTACCCAAGATGGGCCCGCGCCATAGTTTTCTGCCATCCAGTCAGCAGACTCTTGGCCTATCGGTGTTAAGTGGCCATCTTTGGCCATATCGGCCGCCAAACCAGGTTGTGGGAAAATCGCGATGTTAGGGGCGTTATTGGAACGCAGATCGGCCACGATGAGGGCGGCAAAATCACGAGATCCTGAGTATTTCACCACGGCGCCTGTTGCCTTTTCAAAGCAACTGACAGTATTAGTGAGCATCTCCTCGTCGGTGCCTTCCATCGATCCCATGATGCTGATCACTTCACCTTCAAACTTACCAAGGTCGCCTAGCTGGGACGGCGTATCGCAGACTTCTGCGTGAGCACCGCTGGCAAAGGCAAACAAACCCATACAA
>JBLHWG010000066.1:0-18163 GCA_047629055.1 Halioglobus sp. | reverse complement strand
GGGTTAAGTTCGAGCGCAGATCTACGCCCTATGCGCATAACTCCAAATTAGCCTGTTTCTGGATGGGCACTAATTAGTTGTTGTTTGCTGACAGCACCAGATTAAACTCCACTAATAAATAGGGGTCGTTCACTTTTCCAGAGAGTGTAAACCCTGTCGCTGGGAACTGATTGGCCAATTGTGGAAGGTAGCTCATTACTAAGTCTTCTCTGACGCCAAAGACGGTGTCCTGATCAAGGTACGGGTCATCGTCGGCAAATACTTCTGTAACGAGAGTTCGATATCCATTGGCCTTGATGATGTAATGAAGATGTGACGGGCGCCAAGGGTGTCTTCCGGTGGCTTTCAATATGTCACCTACAGGGCCATTGGTAGGTACCACATAACTTACGGGTTTCGCTGTGGTAAACCGGTAACGCCCGTCCTCATCGCTGGTGAACATGGCGTGAAATTCGTAAGTATCCTGTTCTGGGTCTTGAGATGAATAAAGGCCATTAGGAGCGGTTTGCCAGATGTCCAGAGTCGCACCGGTGATTGGATTGCCGGCTGTGTCCCGGATCTGGCCTTGTACCAAGATTAGCTCACCTGAGTGATTTCCTTTGAGGTCAGCCCCGAGCGGCATATGGGGTGAGTTCGATATATGGAATGGTCCTAGCACACTTGAGCTAGTGCCTACTTCGGAGGAGTTGATCATGTCAACTAGAGAAGATAGGCCAAGGACATCGGAAAGTAGGACGAACTCATCACGTTCAGGTGTTGTTATGCGCCCAGCTCCACGCAAAATATCCAATCCCTTTGTCCATTCGACATGGGTTAAATTTGTTTCGCGAGCGAAGTCGTGCAAATGCCTGGACAGGCTTTCCATGATTTCCATTATTCTGGGATCCGTGTCCTTGTCGAAGTATGACAAGAAGGTCTCAGTAATATTGTCTTTGGTAACGTTTCGCATAGTGATCAGTCGTTAAATGTTGGCATGAGTCGATTTGTCGGGTATTGTCAATATTCTAAAAACACCTTATCAAACTAACCGAGAATAGCGGTACTTAAAGCTGGGAAGCGTATCAACAGAATCAATACTGCTAGCATAACCAGTGCAAAAGGAAGTGCGCCGATAAATACATCCTTGAGGCTAATGCGATCATCATTTAGCGTAGATTTTATGACAAAGCAGCTGATACCCAGAGGAGGTGTTAGTAAACCAATTTCTGCCCCAACCACCGTCACTATGCCAAACCACACAAGACTTAATCCCATAGGTTCGATCAACGGCAGAAAAAGAGGGACAACGATTAGGATGATAGAGGCCGTGTCGAGTAGCGTTCCTAAGAACAGCATCAGTGAAACGTATATCACCATGATGGCTGTAAAACTAAGCTGATTTTGAGCAATCATATCTCCCAACATGTTTGGAAGCCCGGCAAGTCCAAGCATACGGCTATAAATTGAAGCGGCTGTAATTAGGAAAAGAATGGCTGCTGTGATATGACCCGTTTCTAACAGTGCTTCCCAAAATTTCTTCAACGTTATCCGCCGCCGAATGATTGAGATCAACAGGCCAAATAACGCACCAGCAGCTCCAGCTTCAACTGGTGTAAGCCAGCCTGTGTAGATACCGCCAAGTACAACGGTTACTAGTGAAACCAGAGGTAGTGTTTTACTCACGAACTCGCCAGTTGTCATGCGTGATGAGTCTACGGGGACTGTGCCTCCAATCCATGACGGGGCGAAACGCCCGACTAATGCAATGGATACTACATAGGCGACAGCCAGGATTAAACCGGGTACTACTCCCGCCAAGAACATATCACCAACAGATTGTTCTGCGACAAAAGAATAGATAATGAGCATGGCAGAAGGGGGGATAATCATGCCCAGTACTGAGGAGCCCGCTACAACACCTACTGCGAATCTCGGGTTGTAACCGTAGCGCAGCATTTGTGGTACTGCGACAGTTGAAAACACAGAAGCTGATGCTATCGACGAACCTGTGACCGCGGCAAACACCGCATTGGCCCCAACTGTTGCCATGCCTACTCCACCTTTTACGCGTTGAAAGGAGGCGTTCATAACATCGTATATGTCATTGCCCATACCCGCCTTCGATACGATAAGACCCATAAACGTAAATAGCGGCACAGTTGCGAATGTGTATTCCATTACGCTATCGCTGATGGCAATTTTTAAAAGGTTCATGGCCAGATCAAAATTGTCTCTCATGAACCAAATAGAAGCAAAGGAAACCACACCTAACGCTATTGGAATATAGAGTCCGAGGTATATGAGTAGAACAATAGCGATTACGGAGGCAATCCCGATCTCTAGAGGACCCATCGTTATTTAACCGGTTGCGTAGAGCTTGAGCCAGCGCTTGCCTGTGTTCGCCCCATTGTGACTTTTAGGGCGAAGAGTGTACTGCAGAGTAGGGCGCTGAGAAAAATAACGAGTTTTATTGGCCACCACGGTGCTGTAAACACACCGGGCACACCAAAGTAATCTTTTGTTTCCCACATATCCAGGAATTCAGGCCAAATGGTGATTGTGACCAACAACATGAAAACGCAAGAGACACTGTCTATGATCTGTCCTACCCTGCGCGACAGCCGTGGCCAATGTTTGTCCATGACAGTGAGAAAGCCGTCCGAACGCGTCAAACGGTTCACTCGAACGACGTCTGGCAACTGCAGAAAGACGATGAGCACCATGGAGAATTGGACGACTTCCACAGCGCCGATAAAAGGCTTGTCGAAAGCCCCACGAGCTATCGCGTCGTAATTTACAACAGCGACCAAAGCCAACACGACAAGTGTTCCCATGGCATTGGCTACGATCGCTATTGAAGTGACTACGTTATTTATTGTGTTCAGTAAATGACTCACGCCGTTAATTCGATTAATTACTGTGGCGGGAAATCTACTCTACAGCCCAGTCACGAGTGGCCGTAAATCCAGCTGCTTTGAGTTTGCCGAGATAGGCGTTAAGTATATCGGTACCAGGCTCGCCTTTTTTATTCAATGTTCCAGCCCATTCCAACGCGATGTTCGGCATTGCGTTAGCCCAACTAGTACGCTCTGTCGGATCCATATCTACAACGGTGCCACCTGCTGCTACGTAGGCATCACGGCTTGCAGCAGCTGCATCCATTGCAACGCTTGCAACATGGTCGCGGTAGGCAACGGCAACATCGCTCAGTACTTTCTTTACTTCATCAGGTAATTTTTTCCAATAATCGGCATTGACAGTCACCGTTTTAGAATTTACCGCGCCTAGATCTGCTTTAAGCATATACGGAGCTACTTCGGCAATTTTGAATGTCTTCGCAGCCTCGGGCCATAACATGGCGTGATCGACAAGTCCTGTTTGTAACATGCTGTAAAAGTCAGTTAGTCCACCGCGAACTCCGACTGCACCGTCAATTCCTTCCAGGTAACGCATATTCATTCCGGCGCCAGCTACTTTCCCGCCTTTGATATCATTCAAGGATTCGATAGGTTTGCGACTGAACACTTGATAGGTATCGAGCACAACGCCAGTGGCAAGATACACTTGGTTCTGTTTGGCAAATTCCTTTTGCATCGTCGGGAATTCTTTTGCAATTTCATCTACGGCTTTTGCTACAACTCGCGCGTCGGCAACAATAAAGGGGGTGACAGCCGCTAGCGCCTGGCTGGGTAATTTGGATGAGTGGAATATTGTCGTTACTATTCCAATGTCGCCCAACCCAAGCTTTACACCTTCCAGCACACCTTTGGGCTTTACAATGGAGCCGCCATAGCTTTCTTGCCAGTCCATTTCATAATTGCCAGCCTCTGCGAGTCGTTTGTCGACTTCTGGGATAAAGAACTTGCTGAACTCGCGTACCCACATGGCCTTGGCCGGGTATCCGTCAATAACAACAGCTTTAATAGTTTCTGCGGGATGTGCAGGGAGGGCCGCCATTGTGGCGAAAGCTGCAGCAATGATATGGCAGGTAGTTTTTGACTTCATGATTAAACTCCTCGGGTTTTTGGTGGTTTTCCTATGGCTTATGAGTATCGATATCAGCCAAGACGCCAGTGTTCTTCTATTTGGGTGCCTGCCTGGCGAAACAGTTTTGATAGTGGACAGAATTTAGCAACTTCGGAAGCTAGTACCGCTAGCTCGGATTCAATGGCCGTACCACTGCAAGTAATATTCAGCACAATTTTTTGAAAAGGTACATCGATTTCCTCAGTGAGGGTTACTCCGCGTCGATCGAAATCACAACGTGCTTCTATTGTCAGTTGTCCAATATCAATGTTCAATGCTTGTGCGCATTTGTGACCAATAACGTTAGTGCAACCCACCAGTGCAGCAATGGCCGTATCAGTGGGTGTCGGTCCCAGGTTTGTTCCACCTCTGGCTGTAGGTTCATCAATAGGGAACTCCAAATCCCTAATGCGGATCTTGGCAAGGGAATGTGAAGGACAGCTAGCAGATGCTTCGAGAGTGACAGTTGTTTTTTGTCTAATTGCCATACGTCTTTATTCCTGGATTGTCTGGCTTATGGTTAGGCGAATGAGCAAGTTTGTTCGAACGCGAAGCGCGGCAATTTTTGGAACAAGGCAGTTTCGTCGGCGTATCCGATATTGCACAAAAAATTTGATTTTAGCGTTGTACCTGCGAAAAACTCTTCATCAACAAGGGCATTGGAAAATCCGGACATCGCACCCACATCCAACCCCAGCGCACGCGCCGCAATCATTAAATAGGCGCCTTGCAGGGTGGAATTTCTAAAAGCGGTTTCTTCTGTATAGCCAGACTTGCCTTTGAAAAATGGTCTGCGATCTTCATGGGGAAAAAGGAAGGGCAGTTTTTCCCAGAATGCTGTGTCATAAGCAATAACGACGGTGACAGGCGCTGCCACCATTTTGTCAATATTCTTTGCTTTCAAGGATTTTGCGAGGCGCTGTTTGCCTGCAGAAGTATTGACGAACACCAGGCGCGCCGGACAGCTATTCATGCTGGTGGCGCCGTTGGCAGTAATGTCATACAAGGTTCTGAGTATTTCCTCGGTGACTGGAATATCTTTCCACGCGTAGTGGGATCGAGCATCGCGTAAAATCACATCGATAGAGTCGTCATCAAGATGTGACAACCGTAGCTTCAAGGCTCTAAAGTCTGATTGTGCTTTTGTACGAGGGTCTTCGCTATTGGGAGTGTTTTCCATGAGTTTCAATTTCTAGGAAAGTGATTCTTCGGCGACAACCGGGTTGGCGCAAATACCAATACCTTCTATTTCTACTTCTATAGTCTCGCCAGGACGGAGCCACCTTTGCGGTGTTTTTGCGTGGCCAACACCCGGTGGGGTACCCATGGCTATCATGTCGCCAGGATTAAGCGTTGAGTATTCAGATATTGTGGCTATCGTTTTGGCAACACTCCACAACATATCTGAAGTGTTTGCGGATTGAAGAATTTCATCACCGACTCGGCTTTCTATCTTCAAGCCCACAGCACCGTCCGGTAATTCATCTGGGGTGACAGAGGTCGGTCCAACAGGTCCTGTTGAGTCGAAATTCTTGCCAGGCGTCCATTGGTGAGTTTTACGTTGATAATTTCTAACTGAGCCATCATTGAACAGTGTGTAAGCAAAAACGTAGTCCAGCGCATCTTCTTCAGTTATGTGTTTGCCTTTCTTTCCGACTATAACCATTAGCTCTACTTCATAATCTAGCTGCTCGGAGCAGGTGGGCCGAATCATAGGAGCACCAGCTGGTATCATCGAGTCAAGGCATCGCATGAATAATGCAGGATATTCGGGAACCGCATATCCACCCTCTTTTATATGATCAATGTAATTTAAGCCTAAGCAGATGATCTTTCCTGGATTGGCCACGGGTAAGGCTGGCGTAATGTCTGCCAACGCAACTGCGCTTGCTTGGTCAGCAGCTTTGTGTACAAGTTCGGCTAGATTTTCTCGGCCCATTAGTGCTGTTAAGTCGGATCCAAACGATGAGTCCTGTAGCGTTAAATCAATGGCATCTGTGTCATTTACCAGGAATACGTGGGGTTTGGATTGTGCTGCAGTAGTACCTACCAAAAATCTCATGGGTGTTCGTCTTGTGAGCGAGCAAATAGATTTAGAATCAGTTATATTCAACTTGACGATTATTTTGTGATTTGTCAATAAATATCGATATTTTAAGGATGTGGAAATGGTTGCTTGGTCTGATTACAAAAATGCCGCTACAGAGCGCGGATCGTTAGCCTATGAGCTGTTTGTTGCGCTCTCCAGCCCTGCACTCTCAGTAGATGAGGTGAAAAAACAGCTTCCGGCTCATCTGGAATACCAGGCCACGCTTGAGCAATCAGGAGCCCTAGCATTTGCAGGCCCTTTGTCAGATCATACTGGCGAGCAAATGGAAGGTATGGGAATGATCGTTTATCGTGCTGAATCTATGGAATTAGCCAAAACCCTGGCCGATGCAGACCCGATGCATTCGTCAGGTGCGCGCTCTTATACCCTCAGACGTTGGATGATCAACGAAGGTAGTTTTCAGCTGGATGTGAAGCTCTCGGCACAGACGGTCAACTTTAAGCGTTAGGTAGTTAGTGCGAACTCAATTTTAACCTTGTGGGGCCAATTCATATATCGAGCAGCTTGAACGGGTGATACCGCTCTCTTGCAAGCTTGTTTAGGGGTTTATTTTGTCTAAACGGCTAATTGCAATTGATTTGCCTCAATTCATCACGGACGTCAAGCAAGCACAATATTTCAAACAAATAGTTGCCTAATTCAGTGCTCTGCGGCTGATAAGAGACTGGGTTTCGCACATGTACTGTTTCGGCGATACGCAATCGGGTAGGATTAGCCCTTAACTGGCCCAAATCACACCGATTTCAAGATGAGCAACAGCTTTCTTATTTTTATTGTTGTCGTAGAGGCAATTATTATCATCTGGTTGGCAAGCAAGCTGACACAGTACAAGAGAATTGATCAGCTGCTCGCCGCCAATAAGGCTGAAAACACCCATGGTCCTGCGAAGGCCCGGAATGGCTCAATGAGCCAGGGCACATCGAGTGATTCAGCGATGAGTCGTTCTGGCAAGTCGCTCCCTGCGACCATGGAAAATCAGGAATCAGGCATTTTGGTAGATGGAGCCCCTGAGGAAAATATTGAAGAAGCCAAACAGCTCCAGTGGGTTATGGCGCGTTGCCGATACGCTGAATTCTATCTGGAGCAACTTGACGATGACTATGAGCGCGGACAGTTTCGACACATTATTGATGGCTGTGTGGCTAAGGCTCGAAAAATTACAGACCCGTTCTTCAACGCCAGCGCGCTTCACTCAATAATCCTGCTGCTTGATCAGGCTGGATGGGAACAGTACAGAGATTCTTTATTGTCCGAAGTTGCCGACGATATCGTTAGGGAACGGATTGAAGCTGAACTGGTGTCTCCAGAAGAGGCATAGCGTGATCTCAATTGGCTTGTAACATTTTAGAGTAATTGCTATGACACTCCTTATTCGACCTATCGATCAAGCAGAAAAAGAACCATGGTGCAAGCTGTTCCAAAGCTACGCAGGCTTCTACAAAGTTGATCTGCCGCCACAGGCAGAATCTCAAGCCTGGTCCTGGATTCACGATGATGACGAAGACTTTTGGTGTGATGTTGCAGTAACAAAAGAAGGCGACTTTGCAGGTTTTGTCCAATATCAGCTTATGCACCGATCGCTAAGTGGAGAAAAAGTCTGTTATCTGAGTGATTTGTATGTAGATCCTGACGTGCGTGGTGGCGGCTTTGGCAGAGCGTTAATAGATCATGTTTTCAGTGTGGCCCAGGATAGGCGGTGGTCGAATGTGCGTTGGTTGACCCAGGAAGGCAATGAGCGTGCGAGGAAAATATATGATCATTATTCACCACGCTCCGAATTCGTTTTGTACAGTGTCCCTGTGAGTTCTTAGGGTCGCCAGCCCTTAGGCTGGAATCACGCGTTTTTCTGTTTGTTGATAAGGGCATAGATGTCAAACGCATTCGTAGTATGCGCAAGACTAATGCATACAATTCCACGTCCAGTCTTGTTGATTGAGTCTTTTGGCGCGGTAGTTGTCGTCCATCGCCGACCGACCACTTGCAAGAGTTTCAGTGAGCCATCGTTATCGCGTAAGAAGCCTTTTGCTCTGAGTAGTTGAGCTTCCTCGCTTGCCAATAATGTTACCAAAGCGGATGCGTCTACACGCTCCGCTATATCAACTTTAAATGTACTGAAAAGCGAGGCATGAGTCAGTGATGTGGAATCTTGTCTCGAATACTTACTCTCATGTGCATTTGGCATGTTTGATTTATCAACAATTTCGTCGGCTAATTTTTCATCCATGGAGCCTGCTGAAACTATCGTATCCAGAATAATGGAAGCTGGCAGGTGGGCGTTTTCAACACAGACACGTTTGGTTACTGGCCAATGTGTGCTGACCCATTGTTGCAAGTGACCAAGTTGCTCGCTTTCCAGAAGGTCTATTTTGTTCAATACTAATAATTCAGCGCTATTTAGTTGCCTTTCGATGGTGTCGCCGACGTATCTGTCATTTGCCTGAGCTCGAATAAGTTCGGCATTGGCCAAAACAATAATGCTGTGAATAAGCAGCTGAGGTATAAGCGATATGCTGGACGCAATGGCACCTGGCATTGCGACACCGCTGGCTTCTATCACTATTTGATCAGGAGCCGTATCCATTGCTAAGACATCCAGCAGGGCATTGCTCAAGTCATTCCCGTAGCTGCAGCAAACACAGCCACCGCTCAGGCTAATAATGTTGTCCTTTGTCGTTTCGATCAATGCAGCATCAATGGCTAGCTCACCAAAATCATTGACCAACGCGGCAATCCAATGACCCTGTGCCTGATTGAGTAAATGATTGATTAGTGTGGTTTTACCACTGCCCAAATAACCACCGATGAGAGTGACGGGTATGGGGTTAGATGTCATTGGCAGCAAACACACGACCAGCCTGAACAGTGCCCCAAGCCTGAACGTCCTTGAGCGACGCAGCTGTTGTTGGATCAGATTCGAGCACCGCAAAATCAGCGTGCTTACCCGCTTCGATTGAACCGATCTCGCCATCCAACCTTAATGTATAGGCAGCGCCCAATGTGATTGAATAAAGCGCTTCGCCATTAGTTATTTTTTCGTATTCTCCTTGAATCCGTCCCGAGGCAGTCTGTCGAGTTACCGCCCCCCAAGCTGTAAATAATGGGCCAAGTGGTGTAATGGGGGCATCTGAGTGAATGGCTAACGGGACATTGTGATCAAGGGCTGTGCGACATGCATTCATTTGGGTTGCACGTTCGGGCCCCACACTTAAGTTGTAGTGTTCATCACCCCAATAGAAATGATGGTTGGCGAACAGATTGACACACATGCCCAGCTTTACAATACGTCGGAATTGCGCAGTGCTGGCTAGCTGGGCGTGTTGAATGGTGAATCGGTGATCAAAGGCTGGATGCACTCGCAGCGCCCCTTCAAGCATATCAAGCACAAGATCAGTCGCTTCATCGCCATTGGTGTGAGTATGCACCTGAATGCCGTGTTCCAATGATAAATGATAGATTTCACTGAGTTGCTCAGGCGCTATGTACCACAGACCATTGGCGGCTCCATTGTAATAACCAGGAAAGTTAATCCTTGCGGAGAATCCCTGAATGGATCCGTCAGCAACAATTTTTATCATGCCCATGCGAAAGCGATCAGTTGAACGACTCTTGAGTGACAAAACTTGCTCAAGCAATTCCTTGGGTGTGACGCCATGATGAAACCTGAGCGCGACCAGCCGAACTGGGAAGTCAGGATTGCCAGTGACCTCTGTTGACATCGTGACAGTGTCTTCCTGCAACCTACTGGCTAGGTCTGTCGCTGTCGTGACACCTGCGCGTACGCACAGGCGAGAAAACTGGCGAAGACCATTGGCGTCAGCATCCAGCATGTCGCGATTGAAACCCACATGAGCACCTACGGGAGTCATGACGTCTGGGCCCTTGAGCTCTCCTGTGGGAAGAGTGTCTTCCCCCAAAGGGATGCCATCGTGTTCGATGCCTGTGCGTAGTAATCCGGCTAATTCCAGTGCTTTGGTGTTTACGTTCATTATGTGCACAGATGCGTGCAGAATACCGATGGGACGGATAGTGGATATCTTGTCCAGATCCTGTCTTGTCACACGCTGATTGTTGAAATAGATAGGGTCGATCGACCAGCCGGATAGCGGTGCGGTTGGGTCATCCATTGCAGCTTCCACGGATTTTAAATGGGTCAATACATCATCGATGGATTTGAGGCCAGGCCAAATTTTCCCATCGGGATCCATGCGATCAAAGAAGCCGCAATAGGCATAGCGCCACAGCATCCCTTCCATGGTGTGGGAGTGTCCTTCCACAAGACCAGGCATGAGAACCTTATCGGAAAATTGTTCGTCAAGCGTACAGTCACCCCATCCAGCTAATTCTTCCAAAGAGCCCGCTCCGACTATCTTGCCATCACGAACTGCAACATGCGTTGCTGTGGGGCGTGCAGGGTTCATGGTGATGATCTTTTAGGCGCAATAGATTACCGTCATGCTGTGTCTCAATTTTGGGTATATTTCATACGCGATCTGCTGCAACAAAATCAGTTTTGATGGAGCAACAGAGCGTTCTTATCACCATGCTACAAGCATTTGGAAATGCGCCTACATGCCAAAGTGTCAGGTAACCCTCCTGTTCACGAAGCACAAGATTGAATTGCCAGCAGGATACGCTCGAAACTTTCCTTCGCTCGCACTGTGCTGTGGCGGGCACGCAAATAGCCGTGAACCAATCCAGGCTCGATTGTGCAGTGCGCCTTGCCTCCAGCTAATCGAATGTTATGTGTATATATTACTCCGTCGTCGCAGAGAGGGTCGCATTGCGCTGAGAATATCGCGGTGGGTGGTAAATTGGAGAAATCAGTAGCCCATAGCGGCGCGAAAGTTTCATCGTCTGGTTGTGGTTGCTTGGGGTCAATTCTCATTTGCTCGTAGTACTTCATATCACTGCTTGAAAGCATGGGCGCCTCAGCGTGTTCGACATATGAACCGCTGTCTGTGGGGCTGCCTAGGTAGGGATAAATAAGAATCTGTGCTGCCACCTGTTTTTCGCAGCTCCTGGCTTTTCCAGACACGCTGGCCGCCAGTGTTGCGCCGGAGCTGTCTCCCACCACGAGCACCGGTTGCGTCCTGTTTATCGCAACAGACCGGAACACGGCATAGGCATCATCAAACGCTTGCGGATGTTTGAATTCTGGTGACAATTTGTAGTCGCATGATATGACGTTAAAGCCCGTATACGCGCAAATTGCGGCGCACACATCGTCATGTGAATCCAGGTTGCCCACTACGAAACCACCGCCGTGATAGTAGACGACGATAGGTAGACTATCGTTGCCTGAGTCTATCTGGTACTCCCGAACAGGCACATCCCGTTCACAAATTAGATAGTCTTTTCGTTGTACCGCTTTGTCTGGCTGCTTTTTAAAAGCGTTACACATTTCATTGTACGACGCCCTTTGATCGTCAATTGACAAAGCCTTGGCATCGGCGGGAAAGAAGCTATTGGACTTATTGATAAAGGCCCAAACCTCTTTATCGATTAGTTTCTCGTATTTCGAGATTGAAGGCGTAGCATCGTTCATCTGCTGATATCCTGCGTTCTTAAACTTGCTGGCACTTCAAAGTGCGATTTTTGTACAACACTGATAAAACGATACTGACTGTGCTCTGATAGTGACATTATGCCCATTCGCAATAAATCCAAAAGGCCTGATAACAGCAGACCAATGTGGCGTGTGTTACTCCAAAAGTACGGTGTTTGCGGCTCTGTGCGATTATTTTATAGGGATGTTCTACCCGATCTGATTCAAGGAATAGATACTGCCAGCCCCGTCGATAATTTAAAACTGACGTCCTTAGCTCTGGCCCGGGAACACAATCGTTATGTACCGTCTACGTTTGATGCACTTAATAGCTCGCTAGGGCATATATCCAACAGGGTCGATTTTAGTCAGTGTAGTTTTCTGGACTATGGATCAGGTAAGGGTAAAGCCCGTATAGCTGCTGCCAGATACCCATTTTCTAACATTACAGGCGTTGAGATTAGTTCTGAACTGCACGCTATTGCTTGCCGAAATATTGAGCGTTTGGATTTAGTTGCAAGGGTGCGTTGCGTTTTGGCAGATGCTTCGACGTATCCGTTGAGGCGCGATGACACTGTGCTGTATTTTTTAACCCATTCAGTGGGGCAGTACTTGAGCAGTGTCTGGAGACCATCGCTAATGCCAGTCGTGGCGTAAGCAGGCAATTTATCTATCTGAATCCGACTGAAGACGAGGTCTTCTGTCGATATTTTGAAAAGTGGGACGAGGTTGATTTTGGACCAGGTGGTGTGAAAGTCAATTTTTACGTCACTAGGCCGGACTATTCATGAAATCCGATCGCAGCCCGGCGGAAGGTTCTGGTGCTTTCATAGGTAGTCCGGTCTAGATAGGTGACGAGTAATCGATAAATTTTTGCCCTGACGATCAATATCATCGAGCCATCGCCACAAGGGTTTGATTAGCCATTACACTCCCGAGTACTACTGAATATCCGAGACCGCTACCACGCTCGTCAATTCAGTGACCGCTGAATACAACCTTTCCGGCAAGAATTTAATCATTTGACTGCAAGCCATACTCAAGTTGTACAACGAGGATCCTTAATGTACAACCTTAGGCATCCGGCATTAAGGGCGGATCTTCGCAGAACCCTGCGGTTAGGCGTACCTTTGATTGGCGCGCAGCTATTGCAAATGGGTAATGGCTTGGTTGACGCTGTTGTCGCTGGTCGAATAGGGGGAGCCGAGCTCGCAGCTGGCGGTATTGGTGGCAGTTTGTGGTTCGCTGTCTCGTTGTCTTGTATTGGTTTAATGGCTGGTTTGTCACCAACACTGTCCCGCTTGATCGGACAAAAACGCAAAGTGTTTGTTGGCACCGTTTTTCGACAAGGTGTGTGGTTGGGTTTGCTGACTGGCTTTATGGCAATGATCCTGCTGCTGCTTATCGCTGGCAGTGTTCATCATTTTCCCTTTGCTGCAGGCCTGCCACCGCTGATAAGGGATTACTTACTGGGTGCCTGTTGGAGCCTTCCGTTTTTCGCGTTGGTCATGGCCTGTAGAAATGTGTGTGAAGCAACAGGTCTGACCCGGCCTGTATTAGTTGTCACTGCATTAGGCCTATTTATCAACGTGCTGGCGAATCTGGGCCTGGGGCTTGGTTGGTTCGGTCTTCCCAAACTTGGCCTATTCGGTATTGGCCTGGCAACCTCGCTGGTTAATGTAGGCATGGCTGTCGTTCTTTTTATGTTGTTAACGGGACGCAGATTCAAACGGTTTGAGCTGTTTTCGAAGTTTGATAAACCGCATTGGCTTCACATCAAGCCAATGCTGTCCTTATCAATTCCTATCTTCTTTGGCATGCTGTTTGAGGCTGGTTTATTTGTCGCCACAGCCATTCAGATGGGCATGATTGGCATCATGGAATCTGGCGCCCATCAGATTGCCATTAGCGCCTCTGCTTTTTGCTATATGTTGCCTTTGGGAATGTCGTTTGCACTCACGGCTCGGATAGGCAGAGCTGCTGCACTGAGTAGCATGGCCCCGGTTAGATTGCGAATCCTTAGCGGCGTGATTCTGTCTATTTGTATGGCGGCAACAACAGCTTTGTTACTAATCCTTTTTCGTTACGATATTGCGGGCATTTATACGCAAGATCTGGAGCTTAAACTGTTTGCAGGGAATCTATTGCTTCTCGGTGCCTTGTTTCAGTTATCTGACGGTACTCAGATCATGCTTATCGGTATGTTGAGAGGTCTACAGGATACGCGTGTACCTATGTGGATTAATGCGTTTTCCTACTGGGTTATTGCCTTTGGTTTTGGTATTTTTTGCGCTCACGTTCTGGACTGGGGGGCTTACGGATTGTGGGTTGGATTGGTTACAGGATTAACTGTTGCGTCAATTTTATTAGGTTTTAGATTGCGCTACACCTTACGTTCTCTACAGCTAGGCTAAATGATGATTTCAGCAGAAATATATGTTCTTGTTATGGCAGCTCTACTGCAAGTCGTGCAATTGATTCTAATGGCTGTGCCTGCAAACCTAGAACTCGGTGTGGGTAAAACGCTTTCGCCTCGAGACCTAGATAGGCTTGGAGGCTCATTGGAATCTCAAGTGAGTGTAAGAACAGCGCGTTTGCTGCGTGCGTTAAACAATCACTTTGAGGCTTTGCTATTGTTTGCTATTGCCGTTCTGGCCGTGATGCTTACTGATAAGTCGACACCATTGACTGTCGTGTGTTCCTGGGCCTATTTAGCCGCTAGAATTTTGTATGTGCCGGCTTATGTCCTTGCTTGGGTTCCGTGGCGTTCTATGATCTGGATGGTGGGTCTCACAGCAACGGTTGTTATGTTGCTCTCTGTGCTTTTCTAAGTACGTTGCATCTCACCCTAGCTTATTCGTTTTTATTGATAAGTGATTTTAAATCAGCAAACGGGTTGTGCATGGCCACAGGCGCCTTGTCCTCTTTTCCAAAAGTTACTTGTTCAACGTAGCGTTGATGTTCGTTGTCGTGGCAGTACACACACAGTAATTCCCAGTTGCTACCGTCGTTGGGGTTGTTGTCATGGTCATGATCGCGATGATGGACAGTCAATTCTTGCAGATTGGCTTGAACAAACTCCCGCATGCACCGCCCACAGACCCAGGGGTAGAGCTTGAGCGCGCGCTGTCGATATCCATTTTCTCGCGACGCATAAGCTGCTCTTGCACTGGCAACTATTTTGTCGAGTTTGTCACTATTAGGGCTAGTCATTGCTATTCTCGAATTTTAAATGAGTCACGATCAGATAGAGCGCTGCGGCAGCTCGATGGTCTGCCCATGTGGTGTTGTGCTAGCTGCATTTTCCCATTCAGAGTAAAGCGCACCTAGTTGACCCGCAGCACTGATGCCTTTGGTGACAACGATTTTTTCCAGTGCATCCAGCCAGTGCAAATAATAGGTATCACCCAAATCCGGATCACCATTGTCTTGCGCTGATTGAATACTCTGAGTGAGTTGATCAGCCCATTCGGGCCAGCTAAAGACTCCTTTCGCGTGCAGAGATAGAGTCATGGCGAAGATTTCGGCCTGCCAGGGTTCGTTGAACACGGGGCCTTCATTATCTCTGGGGATGGAAGGCAGTGAATGTAGTAACGCGGAAGTGGCAACAGTGGCTGGATCAATTGTACTTTCGGACATTACCTTTGAATCTCCAGGTAGGGTTCCCAGCAGTCGACATGGACCACATCGCATTCATCGCGACGCTCGCCCCACAGCTCTCGGGCACTGAACTTCACATTATATAACCATTGAGGATTTTCACCTTGTCCCAGTGCATTTGAATCAGGGTACACATGAGCGCCGTGAATACAATGTATAACGCCTGTATGGTTTCGTACGTAGGCGGGTAATCGTGTGTGTGTGCTTGCGTGAATATTTCTGACCCTAACTTTATCTCCAATTTGATAAAGCGCACGTGTTTTCACGTCTCTATTGGTTGGACCGCCACGGCTCAGAGCCTGTGCAACATCCGGGGCGAGTAAAACGCGCTTTACTGGTTTGGCATGTTCAAGTGATTTACCTTTTGCAAGTTCCGCAGCCGTGATCAGATCATGTTCCAGTAACAAGGATTCAAGGGCATTCAACCAAATACGGTAGTAGCCGATACTCAGATACTCTGATGGTTCCAGGGACTCGCGCGCAAATCGGGACTGATCTAGGTTCCAGGTGCCGGTTGCGCCGATGGCGAGGCTTAGTGCTAGCACCTGCTTTTCCCAGTCTGCATGGAAAAGCCCATCGGGCGTGGTGTCTATGGAGCCGAAGCACTCTAATCCGCCCATGTCATGTACACCGTTCATGCTTTTTGGTCTTTAACAGGTGTGGCCAAGGCAGTGCCAATCATTGAGTTTCGATTAACAAGATCGCTGAGCTCGCTTTCGCTCAGGTGCTCAGAATTCTCAGGTCGTTGTGGAATCACGAGATAGCGAATTTCGGCAGTTGAATCCCAAATAGCAATACGGGTTTTTGTGGGGAGCGATACGCCGAATTCTGCGAGCACCGATGCTGGGTCTACGACAACTCTTGAGCGATATGGGGCAGACTTATACCATGCGGGCGGTAATCCGAGCACCGGCCATGGATAGCAGGAGCACAACGTACACACGACAATATTATGCACCTCTGGAGTATTTTCGACTGCGATCATATGCTCCCCCTGCCTACCGCAATAATCCAGTGAGGCGATAGCGGCTGTCGCATCGTCCAGAAGCCATTGTTTGTAAGCCTGATCTGCCCAGGCACGGGCAATGACTGCCGCTCCGTTTCGTGGTCCGACTTTATTCTCATAGGTATCTATGAGCTCGTTGAGTGTTTGCGGGTCAACATAGCCCTTGTCGACTAATAGAGTCTGGAGTGACCTAACTCTGAGCGCCGTCGGGTCCAGATGCGAATGTTCGTCATCATGGTCATGGCCGTGATGGTGTGTATGCTCGTTTTCGTCCTTAGTCATGTCCTACATCATACGGACCGAGCCACCAAGGTCAATCCTCTGAAGGCAGTTGTCTCAATGAGGGGTATTCTGGCTTATTCTGGAAGGCGCTACTTCAGGCTTAGTAGTTGCGCTCGTAGCTTGATTTCGCTGGTCTTTTCACCCAGCCAGATGTTGAAGAATCCTTGTGTAAAGCGCTTGTTTGCAATTTGACCAATAACTCCCCCATTTTTATAAAAGAGGGTGGCGCCGGCCTGATCTCGGACTCCCGTTATGGTGGTTTTGGAATCCACATCGGGAATTATGTCACTGAGTTTAATTTTCCACTCTGCCAATTCGGCTTTAGTGAAGTCGTTTTGAGCCTGCATTTCAGAAATGGACTTGACGACAATTTCGGAGCCTTTTATCTCTCGCAGATAGGACAGAGACAAGGCGAACGGTTGTTCAGGATTAAATTTGGCGTTTTTTGCGTACAACTTTGCGTCAAAGACGCTCCAGAAAAATACTTTGAATCGAGCTTTACCCACCAATTCGGCGTTGGCAATATGCCTATCAGCAACACTCTGATCAGCTAATAGCTGAGGACTCAGTAATAGTGCTACCAGAAATATGCTGATTCTTGCAATCATTCTATTAGCCTGTAAGTGTTTGCTATCGGATCTTTACGCATCAAGAACAACTATTGGATGGATTTGACGTCGTTATTTTACCGTATCGTTGCGATAAGTGACGTACTCAAGATTCAAGTTCCAGTATCCTTTGGTGGAAGTCATTGATGTCGTTGATATCAGATGCACCCCTAGTCACTTACGGCCGCTAAAAGGACTCTCTATGTACAAAATCGCCCCGTCTATTCTTTCTGCTGATTTTGCCGCATTGGGTGATGAAGTTCGCACTGTGATTGCTGCTGGCGCGGACTGGATTCATTTTGATGTCATGGATAATCACTATGTGCCGAATTTAACAATAGGGCCTGCTGTGGCGGCAGCCATCAAGCCGCATTGCATCACTCCTGAGGGTAATTCCGTCCCTTTGGATGTACACCTAATGGTGCGACCCGTTGATGATCTCGCTTTAGCCTTTGCCAAAGCTGGAGCTGATTTGATTACGTTTCACCCGGATGCTGAAACGCATGTAGACAGAACGTTGCAGCTCATTAGAGATCAGGGCTGTAAGGCGGGTTTGGTGTTTAATCCTGCAACTCCTCTGGATGTTCTGGAGTGGGTTATTGACAAGGTTGACATCGTTTTACTGATGAGTGTTAACCCCGGTTTTGGTGGTCAGAGCTTTATTGAATCAACGTATCGCAAGATTGAAGCTGCGCGAAAAATAATCGATGCTTCAGGGCGTGACATACACCTTGAGGTCGACGGTGGTATCAAGGTGGATAACATTGCTCGGGTTGCAGCAGCGGGTGCCGATACGTTTGTCGCAGGTAGTGCCATATTCAACGAGCCTGATTATGCCGACGTAATTGCGAAGATGCGGGCCAATATGGCGGCTGTCTAAGCGCCACTGACTGCGTCAGTAATTTATATACAACGGCCACCATCTACTTCCATACATACGCCAGTTA
>JBLHWG010000065.1:0-18237 GCA_047629055.1 Halioglobus sp. | reverse complement strand
AAAATGTCAGACAAGCTTTCCAATAGTGAATATCACGAACTGCAGGGCTGCGGGCATTTAGTTAATATCGAAATGAGCGACGATTCTAATCGCATCATCCGCCAATTTATAAACACACATTTTCCCGATGACTAATATGCTCAACAGCACCGACGAAGATTCACCCATCTTCGACCCAGAGCAATGGGGTCTCAGCGATCAGCAGGTAGAGCTTAGTTCGCTGGCACGGCAATTGGGTAAAAATTATTTTGCACAGCGAGCGTTCAAATACGATCGGGAGGCAAAATTCCCTACGGAGAACTTCAAAGATCTCCACACGTCGGGATTGCTGGGAATTTGCATCCCTAAAGATCAGGGAGGGCGTGGCGCCGATCTGAAAACCTATATGTTGGCAGCCGCAGAGATTGGCCGCTACTGCGGTGCAACAGCCTTAACATACAACATGCATGTCAGTTCCTGCCTCTGGACAGGTCCCTTAGCTGATGGTTTAACCATTGACTCTGATGTGCGCGAAAAGCTACAGGCAGGTAGAAGATTACATTACCAACGAATCATCGACGACGGCGCTATCTACGCGCAGCCGTTTTCGGAAGGAGGTGCGGCCGCTGCTGGAAAAAAAGCATTCGGTACTACGGCGCTTCGTAAAGACAATGGCTGGATTATCAACGGCAAGAAAATATTCGCCTCCCTATCAGGCCATGCTGATTATTACGGCGCTCTGTGCACTGAACTCTCCACACCCGATGCCACACCATCCCGAGGGAATACCATGTATGTGGCCATTCCTGCAAATTCCCCCGGGGTGCGGGTTGAGGGCGACTGGGATCCATTGGGTATGCGCGGCACGGTATCTCGAACACTAATTTTTGAAGATGTTTTTGTCAGCGAAGAAGCGCTACTCATGCCAAGGGGCGTTTATTTCAATGCTGCGAAGCAGTGGCCACACATGTTTATGACACTAACGCCTGCTTACATGGGCATAGCTCAGGCAGCTTATGATTTCACTGTCAGTTACCTTCGTGGAGAAGTGGCGGGTACACCTCCGATAAAGCGGCGTATGTATCCGACCAAACAGCTGGCCGTGGCACAAATGCGCGTGATGCTTGAGCAAACAAAGTCACTCTGGTTCCAAAGTATCAGTGAGGCCAAGCCGAACCCGGATAGGGAATCACTTATTCGGGCCTGGGCATCTCAGTACACCGTTATGGAAAACTCAAACGAAATTGCCCAATTGGCTATTCGTACTTGTGGCGGGCAGGCAATGCTTCGCTCTCTGCCGTTGGAGCGTCTCTATCGAGATAGTCGTTGTGGGGCTTTGATGTTGCCTTGGACTGCCGAGCTCTGCATGGACATGATCGGCAAAGCTACACTTTACGAACCCGGTGAGAGTGACGACGAATGAGCCTATACCGTCGGCTAAAAGTGCACGCGAGTCTTCTGCCTGAGAAGCTGGCCATAGAGTTCGAAGATTCTTCTTTATCCTATTCTCAACTTCTTGAGAGAGTCGATCAACACATAGCCTATTTCAATTCGTTGAAATTAAAATCAGGCAATCGCATAGCATTTTTAGCACTAAACCATCCTGATATATTCGTCGCAGTTTTCGCCGCTGCTCAAACTGGTCTGGTCCTGGTACCGCTAAACTGGCGCTTGTCCGTCGATGAGCTTCAGTACGTCATTGATGACTGTAACCCTAGTTTACTATTGCACGATGCAGAATTTGCAAATACGGCGCACGAGCTTATATCACGAACTATTGATGATTCATCTGAGCCGATAAAATTGCAACCCATCGGACAGTCTGATATTGAACTAGTGCCTATCAACAAAAGTGCTTCTGAGCCAGTTGAGCAGAGTCCTCAGCTTGATGAATATCAAACCTTAGACCGCCCCTTACTCATTGTCTACACCTCCGGCACAACAGGCAGACCTAAAGGCGCTGTACTCAATCAAAAAGCGCTGCTATGCAGTAGTGAAATGACGCAACACATGCTCGACCTGACATTCGACGATCACGTATTAAACGTTCTGCCTTTATTTCATGTCGGTGGGCTAAACATTCAGCCATTACCTGCCTTACTTTTCGGTGCCAGCCTATACCTTCACACCCGATTTAACCCCGTACAAACTGCCCAAGCTATCTCAAAAAACAAAATCACATTGCTAAATTCAGTGCCAACGGTGTTGCAGGCTATCGTCGATAGCAATGAATGGGCGAGCACCGATGTCTCAGCGCTGCGCGCCATAAGCATCGGATCCACTGACGTTCCTGTGCAGCTGATAAATCAGGTACAGCAACGAGGCATTCCCTTAATACAAGTTTATGGTGCAACAGAGACATCCCCAGTTGCCATCTACCAGAAAATTGAACATGCTAGTTTGGTAGGGTCTATTGGTCGTGCTGGCTCGCACTGTGAAGTGCGCATTGCTGATGATAAAAACGAGATTGTTGAACCTGGCCTATCAGGGGAGATTCAAGTCAAAGGCGACAACATACTCTCGTATTACTGGAACAATCCTGAAGCCACTGAGTCAAACCTGGTGGATGGTTGGTTCAAAACAGGTGACGTTGCTCACGAAGATAAGAATGGTTTCTACTGGTTTGATGATCGACTCAAGCATGTCATCATTTCAGGGGGTGAGAATATTTATCCTGCAGAACTGGAACGCGTTATACGCGTGATCGATGGTGTAGAGGCAATCTCGGTGGTGGGTAAACCTGATGCCCGTTGGGGGGAGGTGCCTGTTGCGGTTGTGGTGGGTACTGCAGATGTAGCCAGTATTAAAAATGTCTGCACACAATTAGCTCGATTCAAACAGCCAAAGGATATTATTTTCGTTGATGATCTCCCTAGAAATGCGTTGGGCAAAATACAGGTCCATCTTGTAAAGGACCTAGTAATATCTGCTATCCAACAACAATAACGATGAGGCAATAGACTGATGAGCACGCACGGACAAGATTTATCCCACGGTGCTGCCTGGATGCGTGGCAAAATCATGCCAACTAGTGAAGCGGCAATACCTGTCACTGATTGGGGCCTGACGCATTCGGACATCACCTATGATGTTGTGCATGCTTGGGAAGGCCGTTTTTTTCGTCTCGACGACTACTTGACACGTTTTGAAGCAAGTCTGGAAAAATGCCACCTAAAGATCGATCAAACACGCGATGATATCCGGCAAATTCTGCATCAAATCGTAGCACAGTCACAGCTTCAAAACAGTTATGTATCTTTTGTTGCCAGCCGTGGACAGCCCACAATACCCGGTAGCCGTGACCCCCGCGATTGTGCAAATCATTTCTATGCCTGGTGCGTGCCATTTATATGGGTTTTTTCACAAGACGTGCAACAGCGTGGTGCACACTTGCAAATGCCTGAAGGCATCCATCGTATTGGTAGTTCCTCAGTTGACCCATTAGCTAAAAACTATCATTGGGGCGATTTTACACAAGGCTTAATACACGCCAAAGAGTCTGGCTTTGACAACACGCTGCTACTCGATGCGCAGGGTCTGCTAACCGAGGGGCCAGGCTTCAATATATTCATTGTCAAAAACAACAACATTGCAACACCTCGCTCGGGTGTGCTTGGTGGTATCACACGTAAAATTGCCATTGAAATATGTATACATCATCATCTTTCAGTAGAAGAAAAGGATATTTCTGCAGCTGAGCTGAGGGATGCAGATGAAGTTTTTGTCACCACCACAGGTGGAGGAGTGGTATCAGTAACACGAATCAACGAGCACGTATTTTCAAACGATGCACCTGGAGAAGTCACCCAGCAGTTAAGAGAAACGTATTGGAATTGGCACACTGACCCGAGTATGGGCGAAGCCATTAATTACGGTTGAGAATTGAGCTTCGCGCATGTGAATCAATGCGACTGAGAGTTCAATTTACGCACTGTGTAAAATACCAAATTCTATGGTTCTGACCACGAATTCAACACAGTATGGCAAGTGCCAGCTGCCTCTAGTGGGGTAGTACTCTTATCCCACGTTAGTTAAAGGCATTTTAATGTTTAGCTTTACCGCGTCTCAGCGTGTAAAGCCCAGCCGCTACAATAATAGCTGTGCCGATCCATGTCCATTGATCGGGCAATTGACCGAATACAAAGTATCCGTAAAATGTTCCCCAAATTAATAGTGTGTAGTGGATGGGGGCGGCAGTGGCGGCCTCGGCGACTTCCAGTGCCTTAATGACCATGACTTCAGCAACAGCAGCAACGACTGCCATGCCGAACAATAGCGCCCATGCAGTTAATGTCACTGGCATTTCGAAGAAAAAAGGCAGAGGAATTGATATGACCAAACTGGCTGTTATAGCGGTATAGGCAATGGTTGTTACCGTCTGGTCGGTGTCGGCCAATAGTCGGCCAATCACTTGTCGGGCTGCGTAGAGACTGGCGGCCACGACGACTAGCATGGCTGCTGGGTGTATGACACCCATACCGGGCCTTATGATTATGAGCGCTCCTAAGAATCCGACGGCGACAGCGGACCACCTGCGTATTCCGACAGGTTCTTTTAATATGAAGGCACCCGCCATAGTCAGAAAGAAGGGTGCGACAAAACTAGCTGCGATGGCGTCTGTTAGCGGCACATAGCGAACAGCGTAGACGAATAGCAGGCTAGAGAATACGGCAAGAACGCCGCGAGTAATTTGAAGTTTTGGTTGTCTAGACACCAATATAGATGTCCCACGCATGGCCAACAAAATGATCACACCAAACAGCAAGCCCAGTTGCCTGAACCAGATTATCTGCACCGGGTGGTATGTACTGGTCAGAAATTTGGCCATGGTATCTGCTGCAGAAAACAGGAACATGGCGCTAAGCATCAGGATAATACCAAGGCGACTATTGGACTGTCTTGTCCGGACAGCCGAGTGCAATGGTGCTTGTGGGATAGGGGGAATTGTTGCTGCTCCAGGAAGAATTCTGCACCCTGACGTTAGCACATGGTCATCCTGTTTGAAGTAGAAATTTCCTATCTGCGCCATGGTGCCGCTGGAATGTGTAAAGTGTCCGACAATACTCAATAAAGGCGAAAACGCAGTATGACTAGCTCCCACGACTATGACGTTGATGAAACACGTCTTGTTGATGATCTTGTTGCCATGGTACGAATACCCAGCGTTAATACATTTGGCCTGGCGCAGCAGGATGTCCCTGCTGAAGAAGGTATGGCTGTGTACTTTGAAAAAAGACTATGTGAGCTCGGGTTACCCGTTCAAAGCCATGATGTTGAGAATGGTAGACGCAACGTATGGGGAACACTTAAAGGCACGGGTCATGGGCCAACGATATTGCTGGCTGGCCATTTTGATACCGTCGGTATTATCGCCTATGACGATCCGTTTAGTGGTGATGTAAAGAATGGCAATGTGTATGGCCGAGGGTCTTGTGATATGAAGGCAGGACTTGCTGCCTATCTAGAAGTTGTTCGACTGCTACAGCAATCTGATCAACCCTTGTTGGGAGATCTGGTTATCGCCGGAATTGTTGACGAGGAACATGCCATGATTGGATCAGCTGAATTTGGCCGAACTGGGCCTAGGGTTGATTATGCCATTGTTGCTGAACCCTCTGGTTTGAACATTAGTGCAGCCCACAAGGGGCAAGTCTGCCTATCTATCACAACCAAGGGGAAATCTGTGCACTCAAGTATGCCCCAGTTGGGCATAAATGCCATTTACCACATGAATGCGGTTATCACTGAGCTACAACAGTACGCCAAAGAGCTTGAGCTTCGACCAGCACATCCTGTTTGCGGTAATCCTTCTTTCAGTCTTGGAGTTATCAATGGTGGTCAAAATGCCAGCTCTGTGCCGGATTTTTGCGAAATTACTATCGACAGAAGAACTATTCCGGGGGAGTCATATGAGTCTGTAATGGCGGAGCTGAATGCCATTCTAGAAAAGGTTTCAAGTCAGACTCCTGAATTTCACTATGCGTTTTCTGAACCTACATTAAATGTGCCGCCATTGAGTACGAGCATGGAATCCGACGTTTTCAAATCAGTATTTGCAGCGTGTGAGGACGTGCTCGGAAGAGCGCCAGAAGTTACGCCTTTCCCTGGATCTACTGACGCACCAAACTTTGGAGTTCCTGCCGTTATTTGTGGAGCGGGTGCACTGGCGCAGGCTCATTCCTTGAACGAATATGTGCCGGTTGCAGAGATGGTATCTGCAGTAAAAATATATTTTCAGGCGATACAATCAATGCAAGTTATGCAAAGAGATAATGACTAATACTGTGAATACAATTATTGATGTGAATCGTTACGCGATGGGTGATGCAGATTTTCAGGTCAGTTGCAAGGCGCATTTAGACGAATATGGCGTATTGGTTTTGCCCGATTTCCTTACGACATCGGCTATACAATCTATCGTAAGAGACGGGCGGAAACATGCTGATAAAGCCTTCTATACGAATAGCGATCACAATGTATACCTACAGCCTACCGACCTTGAATTCTCTGCAGATCATGCTCGAAACAGGAGTGTCCAGTCGTCTAAAGGGTGCATAACAACAGATCAGATCCCGGAAAATTCTTTGCTCCATAGTTTGTATGAGAATTCTGATTTCAAGTCGTTCCTATGTGAAGTGCTAGATGAGCAGGCGTTGTACGAGTACGCCGATCCCTTGTCGGCCATTAATCTGCATTACGCCTCAGAGGGGCAGGAGCTAGGTTGGCATTTTGACAATTCATCGTTTGCCATAACGCTTCTTATTCAGCAGCCTGTGGCAGGTGCCAATTTTGAGTACGTCAAGAATGTTAGAAATGCAGATGCTGGAGATATGAATTACGAAGGAGCACAAAGTATTCTTGATGGGGATTCTGAGGTGACCACATTGAATATGGAACCGGGTTGTCTAGTGTTGTTTAGAGGTCGCGACTCGATGCACCGCGTAACGCCAACAGAGGGCGACACAACGAGAATGCTGGTGGTTCTCGCCTACAACACCAAGCCTGGTGTTTCTCTATCTGAATCGGCTCGTATGACGTTCTATGGTAGATTGAGCTAATTGCTTTGAACCTTACATGACGAGACTATGACCCAAGATTCACCTAATAAGGGTACTAGAGAAAGTCGATTTTCCAGACAATGGAACTACAGGCCTTACACGCCCATTCAAACCTCTCCGTTGTTTCAGTGGCCGCTAAACCTGGCAGGCTATGGCCGCTGGTTCGCAGCTCGCTGGCTAGTATTAGGTGAGAATCTGATTATTGCGATGTTAGCGGTCCTCACTTGGTTTGTATTTCAGCCGTCACTGGAAAATACGCGTACCTTCGAATTCGGTTGGATCGCTCAGATGTTTTTCAGAAACTTCGTGCTTATCGCAATCGTTGCGGGTGGATTGCACTTTTTACTACACACCAGGAAAACCCAGGGCGCCCAATTAAAATTCGATGGTCGTGATATCAAAGGTAGTGGAAAGCGCTTTACGCTCAATAGCCAGCTTAGGGACAACATGTTCTGGACGTTGAGTAGTGGTGTCTTTTTCTGGACAGGCTTTGAAGTGCTTATGTTGTGGGCAATGGCCAATGGATATGCCCCTATGCTGCTTTGGAGTCAGAATCCAATATGGTTTGTAGCGTTGTTTTTCCTGACACCGCTATGGATATCGTTTCATTTCTACTGGGTGCACCGTTTTTTGCATTGGGCACCGCTGTATAAAATTGCGCATGGATTGCATCACCGCAACACAAATGTTGGACCTTGGTCGGGTTTATCGATGCACCCCATTGAGCACATTCTTTTCTTCAGCTCGGTATTGATACATTGGATTCTTGCCGCTCATCCAATTCATATCTTATTCCATATGCAGCATCAGGCAATAACTGCGTCTACATCGCACACCGGATTTGAAGGCTTACTGGTTAATAACAAAAACCGATTGTCTCTCGGAAACTTCCACCATCAAATGCATCACCGATATTTCGAGTGCAACTACGGAAACCTGGAAGTGCCTTGGGATAAGCTGTTTGGCTCGTACCATGATGGTACCGAACAGTCGCACGATGAGTTTCTAGAGCGTCGCAGGAAGCTAGCAGCAGGCGCTTAGTGGGGGAACCCCTAAAAAGGGGCACCCTAACGTTAAGTATTAAGCGACCTTAGCTTGGTGCCTTTGATGATCAAGATATTCGTCATAGGTGCCGGCGAAGTTGATCAGTTTCTTGTCTTTTATTTCAACAATTTGAGTGGCCAGAGACGATACAAATTCTCGGTCATGGCTGACAAAAATGATGGTTCCTTCGTAGTGCACGAGAGCCAAGTTCAAGGCCTCGATAGCCTCCATGTCCATGTGGTTGGTGGGTTCATCCAACACCATGACGTTGGGAGCCAGAAGAATCAATTTGCCAAAGATCAGTCGGTTTTTCTCACCACCAGAGCACACCTGCGCGCGTTTCTCAAAATCGTCTGAAGAGAACAGCAATTGACCCAAAACGGCACGCACGGCCTGGTCGTTGTGAGAAGCGTTTCGCCATTGGGTCATGTAGTCAAACAGGGGTTGATTTTTCGAAAATTCGTGAGTGTTGTCCTGCGGGCAAAAACCGATGGTTGCGTTCTCGGCCCATTGAAATTTTCCACCCGTGGGTTGGAGTTCATTAAGCAGGCAACGCAGCAGAGTACTTTTTCCAACACCGTTTTCACCAATGATAGCCAAACGGGACCCCGCTTCGAGCATGAGATTGCCTTTTTCAAACAACACCGTGTCGTCAAAACCCATGGACAAGTTTTCTACAGTGACGGCTTGGCGAAATAATTTTTTGTCTTGCCCGAAACGGATGTACGGACTTACGCGACTTGATCGCTTAATGTCGGCTAACTCAATTTTTTCGAGTTTCTTGGCTCGAGAAGTTGCCTGTTTCGCTTTCGATGCGTTAGCTGAGAAGCGGCTAACAAAATGTTGAAGCTCAGCAATCTGGACTTTTTTCTTGGAGTTCTCTGATTGCAACAGTTCTCTGGCAGCGGTGGATGCAATCATGAAGTCATCATAATTGCCCGGGTATACCCGAAGCTCGCCGTAGTCGATATCGGCCATATGGGTGCAAACAGAGTTCAGGAAGTGTCTGTCATGCGAGATAATGACCATGGTGCTTTTCTGCTGGCTTAATACGCCTTCAAGCCACTGAATAGCATTGATATCCAGGTTGTTGGTGGGCTCGTCCAGTAATAGGATGTCTGGGGATGAGAAGAGTGCCTGCGCCAATAGGACGCGCAGCTTCCAACCAGGAGCGACATCGCTCATTGGGCCAAAGTGCAGAGATTCCTGAATACCAGCTCCGCTCAGAAATTCACCAGCTCGACTCTCGGCTGTGTAGCCATCCATCTCTGCGAACTCGACTTCCAGGTCGGCAACGCGCATGCCGTCAGCTTCAGTCATATCAGGCAGGGAATACAGTCGCTCACGCTCTTGCTTAATCTTCCAAAGCTCCGCGTGGCCCATAATGACGGTGTCTATTACCGTGAATTCTTCAAAAGCGAACTGATTCTGATTCAGTTTGCCGATGCGCTCGTTAGGGCTAACAGAGACGTTTCCGGCCGTAGGCTCAAGAGAGCCGTCCAGAATGTTCATGAAAGTCGACTTTCCACTGCCGTTAGCGCCAATCAGGCCATAGTGATTTCCATCACCAAATTTTACGGAAATATTTTCAAATAATGGCTTAGAACCAAATTGGATGGTGACGTTTGAAGCGGAGATCAAGACAAAGAGACTCAGTGTTGGGCACTGGGCGGGTGCCGAAAAGGAATGTGGCCTTTCATTTTAGCATTGCTGGGGCGCTATTTTGTGGATCATTGGCAAGAGTGCTGTGCATGTCACATGTGATGTGCACCAACCACCGTACGCCAAAAAAGGGACAGGCCCCCTAAAACATGGGCTGAGCACTCATTATTTAAGCATTCGAGGGCGAGTTTTGCATTTCTTGATTTTCTCATTGGTCAAAATTTTCAATGCAAGGCCGGCCTTATTTTTGTTAATCGCTACAAACGATATTTTTGCCTGTACCTTAATTTTACCAATGTCGTCTTGGCTCAATTCAGGATTGGCCGTTAATACGCCCACGATATCGCCAGGTCTGATTTTATCCTTCTTGCCTACGTTCAGTAAAATCGTGGAAGTGGTTGGCGTTGCAGGCTTGCCGTCAACGATATCCGATGCCCGTAGTTCACCAAAAGCAATTTCCATTTTTGCGTAGTCTTCCAGGGCACGAACACGATGAGACTCATCCGGATTGACCAGTGTGAGGGCAATACCTTCCAGCCCAGCTCTACCTGTTCGGCCAATTCGGTGAATATGCGTGTCAGGCGTCAATGCAAAGTCGTAATTTATAACCGCTGACAGCGCTGTGATATCCAGACCACGAGCTGCGACATCGGTAGCAATCAGTAAGGTTGCGCTGTTGTTGGTAAACAGGATTATGGCTTCATCTCTATCCCTTTGCTCCATGTCGCCATGCAGTGCTTTGGCATAGAAGCCTTTTTCTTGAAGGGTTTCACACAGGTCCTGCACCGTCTGTTTACGGTTACAAAACACTATGGCGTTTTCTGGCTGATATTTACCTAGGGCTCTGAGCAAACTTTCGACTTTGTGTTCTTCTTTCGCAAAGACAAAGTGCTGATTGATATTTGCAGTTGTAGCGGTGGGTTTGACAGTGACTTTAACGGGTTCGATTTGCACCGCTTTGCTAATCCCAAGGATCTCTTCTGGGTAAGTAGCGGAAAATAGCATAGTCTGCTTTTCGTCTTCTGTGCTATCAATGATTCGGGTAATGTCATCGAAGAAGCCCATGTCGAACATTCTGTCCGCTTCATCCAGCACCAACGTTGCTACGTTTTCCAGCCGTAAGGTGCCCTTATTCAAATGCGCAATTAGTCGTCCAGGCGTGCCGACAACAATGTGTGGCTCTCTACTCAGCGATGTCAATTGATCGTGCATGGGCTTTCCACCGCACAGTGTTACCACTCGTGTGTTGGACAAGGTGCTTGCCAGACGACGAATTTCTGCAGCGACTTGATCACTGAGTTCTCGAGTGGGGCAGATGACCAGGGCCTGCGTTTTGAACATGTTTATGTTCAATTTGTTCAGGATGCCAATGGCAAACGCAGCTGTTTTACCGCTGCCAGTCTCAGCTTGAGCAAGTAGATCTCGGCCGTCCAGAATAGGGCCCAGAGAGTCTATCTGTACTGGGGTCATACGCAAGTAGCTGACACTTTCTAGAGCCTGCAGTAATTCTGTTCGTAAGGGCAGGGAGCTGAACAGGTCTGATTCATTAGTCGACATGGGTAAGCTGCTTAATAAAAATGATAAAAAACTTCAGGGCGCGCTGGTGCGGGATATTGCGATGATCTCAATTTCTATCATCATGTGCTTGTAAACTAGGTGCGGTACTGGAATTCCTGACGTCGCAGGCCCCGGTTTAGCAAAGGCATTTGAGCGGATCATCAAGTTTTGTGAAGCTCGTCGGCAGAAGCTGAGCCTTCATAAAAGGTAGTGACCTTGACAATATCGTCCATTGTAGCGCCTAGATCGTGCAGAACAGTGTTTATGTTGGCAAGAGCAATCTTTGTTTGGGCGACAATATCGTCCGGGTGCAGAACGTTTGCGAGGCTATCCAATGCGACTTGGCCACCCAGGTGAATGAAATTTACATAGCGATTACCGTGTTTGCAGGGCAGCGGTGAGGTCCAGTTCCAGTGATTTTCGGGCCAGGCGTACTGTGTTGTTTGAGCCTCGGTCTGTGCTACTCGCGCGGTTACTGAAATCTTGGTTTTTATTGTCGGGTTAGCAAACCGCGTAACCGCGATGCCTGTTGCGGCGGGCCCTGGGTCTGAAAAATAGTCAGCTCGGATTTTGGCGGGGTGCTCCCAATTTTTTGCTGTTCCATCGCCTTCGCAGAAAACATTGAGTTTAAGAACGTCTCCGCAAGTCACATCCGTTAGTTTTAGCGCTGTGCAAAGCTGCTCCATCATGCTGGAGGTTTGCTTAGTTAGATCATTGGGCGCTTGCACTGTGCCTGCTGAAACTATAGAAGAGAAATCATTCGTCATGATCAGACTGTTGAAAACTACCAGATGCGAATAGTGTGGGTGCAGCTGACAAAGATTATCGCTGCGGATGAAGTGTGGCGCGGCTATTTCTGCTTCAGACGCGTCAACAGCGATGCCCTCAAGTTCTATTCGCATTCCTGGATAGCACAATGCGGGTAGGCAAATAGTGGAGACAACGGGCGGTGGTTTTGCTCTAGCCTGGACGCGATGAGGTCGAGTATTAAAGCTTCATCTGCCAGCTCGCCAGTGAAGTAAATCACAAGCTTGAGTAGATTATCCAGGGTGGATCCAAAGTCTGCGAGAATATCGTCGACAAATTGAAGGACATTTATCGTCTGAGTGGATAAATCGCCTGGGTTTACCACGTCGCCGTGGCGATTTAGATCTGCTTGATCGCCGGTGTAGATAAAACCCCCACGCCTTACTCCTGTTGGTGTGACAGTTCGACGGGCCAGTCCCAATGATTCTTTGGCCAACTATGCGTTTTTAAGTCATTGCTCATGATGTGGTGGTCGGGTTGCCTAGTAAGGCTAACAATACGCCACCGCCCACTACAACTATCCAGATGCCTCGCTGCCAACCGATTTTTTCACCCAGCCACCACCAGGCAAAAAGTGCGGTAGCGGCGGCGAAAGCTGAGAAGCCGATTGTGGCACCAATTCGACCACCTTGGGCGGACCCGATTAGAAATACGCCTAATGCGGCTGTTTCCAGGACTGCTTGCATCACAACAAGTTTACGGATTGAACTTTTGGGCCAGGATAGGGTTTGTCGTCGGCATATAACGATAATTACTAGAACCATCGCGCCTAAAACTGCAAATAAGCGGTTGAGGTAGAGAGCGTGGAGGGCGCCCAGTTCTGATCCTGCCTCTTGGGCTAAAAACATACGCAGCGCAACCGTTGCGGCGGCTGCCAAGCCGAAGGCCGCGGTGGTTTTTAGCCATTGCGCATCATATTCTTCAGCGTTGTCAACATCGGCGGGTCGCGCTAGCATAGCCACGCCCATAAACACAATAAACACCGCAGCAATTTGAGGCCAGGACCACGCTTCGCCCACCAGAATATTCAGGCCCACCAATAGAACGGTAAACGTTGAGGCTGCTGGCGAGGCCACAGCGACTGGGCCTCGGGCCAGAGCCCTATAGAGAAAGTAGAGGGCTACGAGATTCATCAACCCGGATGCGGCCGATGCGGCCCAGGCTCTTGCGTGCCAGGGTGGCCAATTAAAAGTGAACCCAAGCCATAGTGTTAGAGCGCTAAAAGACAGGCCCATAATAATAAGGAACAAAACGCTTAGCGAGACGCGTTGACTGGTTACTCGAGCGATGCAATCGGATGCGCCGATTAGCAAAGCGCCCAGCAGGCCCCATAAAATACCGTTCATGAATAAACCTTGCTGATGCTTGGTTGCGTTCCTGCGTTAGTCAGGAAATGAATGCTGCCTTGCGATTGAATTAATCGTGTTTCTTGAAGGTGTAAATGCCGCAGCCATACTTCACGCCGTCAACCGCGTCTTTAACATTAGCATTCATATTGATTTCGCCGGTTGCATCGACCCAATCGAAGCGCTGTAGCTCGAACTGTTCTTTGATTCCTTCCCATTCGAAGATGCTCTCTGGATGGAACACCCGGTGAGCATTAAAGTGGACGGCGTCCGCAAAGCCAATAGGGAAACTGATGTATAGGGTGCCACCAGGTTTGAGCATACGCACTATGTTTTTGACTCCCTTGAAGTGCCCTTGTGGGTCGATAGGGTCGCCATAGCGTCCCAATCCGAAATGCTCGATTGCATGCAAACAGGAGATGGAATCGGTGATGCTGTCATCGTTGTGGTCCATCAGATCTTTTTGCACAAACTTAATATTGCTGTGACGACTTTCATCCAGCGCTCTAATGTCAAAGACTTCAATTTTGCGATAAGAGGCAACATGCGCAACAAAACCATCGATGCGCGAGCCAATATCGATATGACGCTGCGGGTTCGCCGTGGCTATGAAGCCTGCCACCAGCAAATCCTGATGATAGTAGTGACCTTTCGCGGCACCGGCCGAATCAGCGTAGTCCGTTAGAATTCTGTAGCGACGAGTGATCTTGCCACCTTTTTCCAGCCATTCCTTTTTCTGGCGTAGATATCGAGGCAAGTTGAGCATCGGCATCTTTTTGAGCAATAAATTCCTGGATAACTTTTTCCGTGGCTTACGGGCTGGTGGTTTGCTTGAGGTCAAAGTCTCGTCACTCATGATGTTTACCGGTGATGCGGATTATACAGGCTCATAGGCTGCGAGTTCTGCTTGCAACGCTTCTTGCTTCAACCAAGCGGTGAAGTTTTGGGCCGCATCATCAGTGTCACGGGCTGAGTCAATAAAATACCCGTCTTTGGCAGGCATGAGTGATGGATGCAATAGTGTCAAATTCCCCTTCAATAGACTAGGCGCGGCAATCAAAGCACTGGTTAATGCCATGCCGGTGCCCGATTGGGCGAGGTCTACGGCCAAGCCGTGTGAGTCTACAAAGGTAGAGGCCTGCTTTTCATTAGGCAGGTTGGTGAATTGAGCATATTGGGTCCAGGTGTCCGCAGTGCCTACTGGTTGTATTAGGTCACAATCCTCAATGGCTTTTGAGTGAGCGTTTATTGCAGCTTTTTCAGTCACCAGGGCAGGTGCTGCGAAGAGCCCAATGCGGTTGGATCCCAAAGGTACAGAATGCCTTCCAGCGGCATCCACCGGGCAATATCGAATCCTGACATCAGCGGTGGACGTAATAAATTCATCTGGCCAAACAGCTGTGACAATGCGAATTTTTACAGAGTCATGGAGTGCCAAGAACTTCTTAAGCAACGGTGCCAGGAACCATTGTGCAACACTGACACTCGTTGTTACCGTTAGAACCTCGGGATCTGCTGCCGGTTCAAAGGCTTCAGAAGCAGCTCGCAAGTTCGCAATGCCGTCTGTGACACCCGGAAGCAGCCTCCTTCCGTCGTCAGTCAGGGCAATTGCACGGTGCTTACGAATAAATAGAGGGCAACCAAATCTATCCTCCAGCGCGCGGATTTGCTGACTGACAGCAGATTGAGTAAGCCCGAGCTCATCTGCAGCCGCAGTAAAGCTCAATAGCCGTGCTGCACTCTCAAACGCTCTGAACCATCCAAGCGGGGGGAGGGAGCGATTTCTCATGACATAAACATCGCATTAGTAAAGCTAATGAATTTGACTAATAAACGATTGTTTGTCAACCAGCGCGCAAGCGCGGATAGTACAGATACTTTGTGCACCAGCGGTAGAGCATCCTTTTATGAGTGCTGAAATACGAAAAATAGTGCATTTTGATGAGGAAGTATTCATCGAAGGCTTCAAACCAGTGGAAAAGCCCTGGCGTCTTTTTGCTGTGGCGGCAGTGGTTAAGAACCCCTGGGCGGCGCGGTTTGTAGAAGATCTCAAACCTGAAATCATGGACATAGGCCCAGAATTGGGTGAATTAATGACCTCTCGCATTATTAGCTTGGCAGGTGGTGGCGACGCTATTGAGGCCTATGGTAAATCTGCTGTTGTTGGACTCGACGGTGAGATTGAACATGCATCAGCCCTGATTCATACACTCAGATTTGGTAACTTTTATCGTGAAGCTGTGGGTGCGACTAGCTACTTGTCATTTGCTAATACACGAGGGGGAGCGAATGCGCCTATTAGCGTTCCACTCATGGACAAACACGATGCCGGCAGACGGTCTCACTATTTGACGATTCAATTTGCCATTGCAGACGCGCCTAGAGATGATGAGATCGTCATTGTTTTAGGAGGTGCCTCTGGGGGTCGTCCACATCATCGTATTGGTGATCGGTATCAGGATTTGAAGGATCTGGGACATGACGTGGACAACCCTGCAGCGCTCTAAGCTTACCGAGCACATTTGCGGGTGGCGAGGTGGAACTGGGCCAACCCTGTTACTCATTCATGGAGTGGGTATGCAGGCTGACTATTGGTCCAATCTGATTCCAGCGCTTGAGAAACACTTCAGTTTGCTTGTTATAGATATGCCAGGGCATGGGGTCAGTCCGCTGCTGACAACAGCGACTCAAATGATTAAGGATTACTCAGATTGTATAGCCGGAATTTTACACAGCTGTAACGAACCGATCTTCGTTGCAGGACATTCAATGGGGGCATTAATTAGCGTCGATCTTGCCTATCGATATTCGAAATACGTGCAGGCTATTGCTGTGTTGAATGGTGTTTTTCAGCGAGAAGCTTCCGCAAGTGCTGCTGTAAGACTACGAGCAGATAACTTGGATGGGCGTTCAACCGCAGATCCATCACTGACACTGGAACGGTGGTTTGGTAGAGATCCGCAAGGATTGAACGCAGACGCTGCTAAGTATTGTAAAGACTGGCTCTCGAGTATTAACCCACTTGGCTATCGCGACGCCTATAGAGCATTTGCCTATGATGAGGGGCCGTCAGAAGCAACCATTCGAGACATTAAGTGCCCTGCATTGTTTACAACTGGAGCATTGGAACCTAATTCAACTCCTTCGATGTCCATATCAATGGCAAGTCTGGCACCTTTGGGCGAATACCATGTGGTTGAGGGTGCAAGACACATGATGTCAATGACGCATGGTGAACAACTCAGTGATTTGATGATGTCATTTTTTCAACGTGCAGGTGTATCGGTATGACAGCTCTCAATCCAAAGGAATTACGTTCGGCTTTCAGTAGTTATATGACCGGTGTAACCGTTGTGACTGCAAAACATCACGATGGTACGTTTGTTGGTTTTACCGCGAATTCATTTACATCGGTATCGCTTGACCCGCCGTTATTACTTGTATGTCCGGGTAATCACTTGAATTCGTTTTCTGTATTTGAAACTTGCGACACGTTTGCTGTAAATGTTCTTTCCGAATCTCAGGAATCAGTATCTAACGAGTTTGCTAAATCTAAAGGTAATCGCTTTGGAAATGTTGCCTGGCAATTGGACGCCAATGGCTGCCTGGTGATTGATGATTGTAGCGCCACGTTTTCGTGTCGGGTGCACTCGCGCGAATTGATGGGCGATCATCTAGTGTTAATAGGTGAGGTCATCGGGTTTGACTATTCTGGTACACCTGGTCTGGGCTACTGCAGCGACGGCTACTTTACGCTGCGTAAGGAGCGTGAAGCAAATGCCGTGGCATCGCCGACAGGTCTGGCGGGTTTTGCAGGAGCACTTATTGAATATGAAGGGCAATTACTGCTAACTTCTGAGCGTGAATCGAATTCGGTTCCAAACATTAGTATTGCAGACGGACAAGGCGCACGCTCAGCGCTTTCGGCTCATTATCAATCGCTGGGGTTGAATATCTCCATTGGGCCTGTGTATTCAGTTTATGACGATGTTGCTAGCGGTAAGCGATACACCTTCTTTACCGCCAAAGCGGAATCCTCAACGACTGGGGGCTTAGGTGAGTTTTACGATATCAATGCGTTGTCGAGTAAGCAGTTTAAAGACACTGCTCAAAAAGAGATGGTGAAACGCTTTCAAACGGAATTTGAGACCAAAGTGTTTGGTTTGTACTTAGGCGATGCCAATCAAGGAGAAGTTCATCATGGTGAATAACAGTGTTTGCGGAGCTTTATCATGAAATTTTCACTGTTTGCTCACATGGAACGATTGGCACCTGAGCAGGAACATACCACGCTGTATGAAAACTTCCTGGCCTTGTGCAAAATGGCCGATGAAGGCGGCATGCGTGCTATCTGGACCGGTGAACATCACGGGATGGAATTTACCATAGCGCCGAATCCTTTTATCACTATTACGGATATTGCGAACCATACGAAGAATGTGAAGCTGGGTACCGGGACCATAATTGCACCGTTTTGGCATCCCATACGCCTTGCAGGTGAGGCAGCCATGACCGACCTTGTCACTGGAGGGAGGCTGGAGTTGGGTATAGCTCGTGGTGCTTATATGTACGAATATGAGCGCATGATGCCTGGCCTGGATGCCTGGGAAGCTGGCCAGCGAATGCGAGAAACAACCCTGTTGTTACGCCCGTTATGGAAAGGTGATTGCGAGCATAAGGGCGAATTCTTTGAATTCCCATCAACTAGTTCGGCGCCTAAACCTGTTCAGGAGGGTGGCCCACCGATTTGGATAGCGGCGAGAGATCCGTCTAGCCACGAGTAC
>JBLHWG010000064.1:0-18240 GCA_047629055.1 Halioglobus sp. | reverse complement strand
AATAACAAAACCCAAGGTCGTTTTGTTGCTGGTGTTCACGGCTTTGGTGGGTATGGCTTTGGCTGTACCGCTTTGGTTGCCTTTACAAGAGACAGTATTTGGTCTTCTGGGAATCGGTATGGCCGCAAGCTCTGCTGCTGCAATAAACCATGTTATCGACCAACGCACCGATGCGATCATGAAGCGCACGGCAAACCGTCCGATACCTCAAGGAGCTTTGTCTACGAGGCAATGCTTGGTTTTTGCTTGCCTACTGGGTCTGGCTGCAATGTCCATGCTCGTCGTTTTGGTGAATACACTCACAGCCGTATTAACCTTTTTTTCGTTAATCGGTTATGCAATCGTTTACACGGTGTACCTGAAAAGAGCGACACCACAGAACATTGTTATAGGTGGGGCGGCTGGAGCCATGCCGCCGGTACTGGGTTGGGCTGCAGTTACTAATGAGGTTACCGCAGGCGCGTTGCTACTTTTTCTTATCGTTTTTATCTGGACACCACCGCATTTCTGGGCGTTAGCGATTCACCGGCGGGACGACTATGCCAAAGTGGATATTCCAATGCTGCCTGTCACTCACGGAATACCCTTTACACGTGTTCAGATCCTCCTGTACACGGTGTTGCTGGTAATAGTCACCATCATGCCGTACCTCATACTTATGAGTGGCCCTGTGTATCTCGTGGCAGCACTCGTATTGGGTGCGATGTTTTTGTATCACGTCTGGAAGTTGTTTGACGACAAAGCGGTTAAGCAACCCATGCGTACGTTTGTTTTCTCCATCAATTATTTGATGTGGCTATTCGGCGTCATGTTGATTGATCACTACATTCCTGTGGTTTACCGAGCGTTGAGCACATAGGCAAATGTCTTGACCAATGCTCCTGAGCAGTCAATGCGGCATCTGAACTATAACCATTTACTCTATTTTTATACCGTTGCCCGTGAGGGGAGTGTTGTGCGCGCTGCAAAAGTTCTGCATCTGACGCCGCAAACGGTAAGTGGTCAGATTAAATTGTTGGAAGACGTCGTAGGTGAGCCTCTTTTTATTAGAGTTGGACGTGGCCTTACCTTGTCGGAAACCGGCAGAGTCGTGCAAACCTATGCAGACGAGATATTTTCGCTAGGCACAGCGCTGACCCAACGGCTTTCCAACACTGCGCAAAAAAGCCCCAGATCGCTAAGAGTCGGTATTGTAGACTCGTTTCCGAAACTGGTTGCGTGTCGGTTGTTGGGGGTAACACTGGCAGACGAGGAACCAGCACGCCTTTCATGCACCGAAGGTAAACTAGAGCCTTTGTTGGCTGACTTGTCGGTGCATAAATTGGATTTGATTCTTTCGGATCGTCCGGTACCAACGGAGCTGAACGTTCGCGCCTATAACCACGTACTGGGTTCTAGCAATATTGGTTTTTTTGCGCCAGATGCTTGGGCTGAGCGTCTCATGCACAATTTCCCTCATTGTTTGGCCGATATACCAATTTTGTTGCCGAATGCCTCCAGTGCCTTGCGACGAACGCTCGATCATTGGTTTGATGAGAACGAGATTGTTCCCAATATCGCAGCTGAATTTGACGATAGTGCGTTGATGAAAACATTTGGAGAGGCGAGATTGGGCGTGTTTCCCGCACCTGAAGTCATCGCCGAAGACATCTCACGCAGTTTTAGATCAACACAAATAGGATCCCTTGTTGACGTTAAGGAGACGTATATCGCTATTTCTCCACAACGCAATTTAAGACACCCTTCGGTTTTACGGATAGCAAGTTCTGCTAAATCGGTATTTTCAGCGTGAGGGCAAACCCCCATTTATGCCCTGTTTTAACTACGGCTGCAACCGAACTATCAACATCTGAGTCAGTGCTTTGATTCGAGTTGTGTAAGCATCCAGAATGTCAGATTTTTCAGATAGCGTGTTCCTTTGTTCAAACCAATCACGCTGGTTCGAGGTAACTTCGTCTGGCCACATGCCTTCCAGGCCACGAAAACTCAAGACCGCTCTATACATTTGGTCTAGTAGGGAATCTGCCTTTGACAGTGTCTTGTTGTTACAGATGGTAATTTCGGTGTCTAAAAGATCTGTCTTGCTACACCACACAGGTTGAGCCGTGAATGCCGATATCGGCATAAAACTGCTGATCACTATTATCAGAAGGGGTAATAGTTTCGTCATTTGTTAATTCATGAATTCGTTATTCCGATGTGTGCACTTCAACGGCTAAATCTAAAGCATAAAAAAAGCCCCCGTCGACGAGAGTTGACGGGGGCTTGTGACATCGGATGGACTGACGTTGTATTTTGTGGGCCCCCCGAGGAAGGCCCCACTGGGTCAGGCCGCCATTAAATGCGTCTTGATCTTCTTCATCGCGGCCTTCTCGATCTGACGAATTCGCTCTGCTGAGACGCCATACTCATCGGCTAGCTCATGCAAAGTAGACTTTTCGTCTTCTAACCAACGTCGTTTCAGTATTGTACGACTTCGATCGTCCAGAATCTCAAATCCTGCTGCAAGTCCGTCGTGAGAGTTGTTTCTGCCATCTTCTTTCTCAAGAACCATGGATGGATCATCCTGTTCCTGATAGAGAGATTCGGAAGGTGAGAGACTCACGCGATCTTCGTTGGCACCTGGAGGCGCATCGAAAGCAGAGTCGTGACCATGCATTCGCGATTCCATCTCGACCACCACTTTGGCATCGACGCCTAAATCTGCTGCAACCGCATCAACTTCTTCCTGACTGAACCAGTTGAGTTGCTTTTTCGCACTACGCAATTTGAAAAACAATTTACGTTGCGACTTCGTGGTTGCTACCTTGACGATGCGCCAGTTTTTAATTACAAATTCGTGAATTTCAGCACGAATCCAGTGAACCGCAAACGAAATCAGGCGAACACCGACATCAGGATCGAATCGCTTGACCGCTTTCATGAGGCCAATATTGCCTTCCTGTACTAAATCGGCCATGGGTAACCCATAACCTTTGTAGGTGCGGGCAATATGCACAACAAAACGTAGCTGCGACATAACGAGCTGCCGTGCAGCGTCTAGATCTTCGTCAGAACGCAAGCGGCGAGCCAGAATTTGCTCTTGCTCAACCGTCAATAGATCGATGTTGGAGATCTTGGCCAGATAGCTATTCAGGTCATCAGTAATGACCGGGATAGGCATTGAATTTTTACTTACTGTCAGGGCATTACTCATAGTCTTTCTCCAACTGTTGTCGGCATTTACGTATTTTAGCACTCACTAGATGAGAGTGCTAATAATCGGCAAAGTTCCTGCCAATCTTGATTGTTTTTTACGAGTAATGTTAACTGGAAGATTACACAAAATTATATTTAATCAACAGGTTAGGTAAATGTCAGGTGTTAGCTATACGATATGTTAACTGTTGTGATGGGCGGTAAAGACTGCCAAAGGCACCGAGAATGCCCAATAAAACCGAGACACCCAACACAATTAAGATTTGTGAAAAATTGGGCATCAATAACCTAAAAGAGCTTTCATATAGTGACGATAATTCATGAGCGGGTTCTTGGATAGCTGAGAATGCGAGTACTGCCACCAGGCAGGCCACTGCGCCGCCTAGGAACCCATAAAGAGCGCCTGTGTACAATATTGGTCGGTTCATGAAGCTATTAGTTGCCCCAAGTAGGTTGGCCACTTCCATTTCGCTGCGTCGTCGCAACAGCTCCAGCCTTATTGTATTGCCAATTACCAGCAGAGCCGTGAGGGTCAAAAAACCTGCAAGGAGTCCGCCTACAAGTTGAATGAGCGAGACAACGGATTTAAGGCGTTTAACCCAGCGCAAATCTAGCTGAATTCGGGCAACGCTATCCAACTGACGCAGCTGGGAAACCAAGGTATCCAGACGGGCTGAGCTCAAAGTATTGCTGTCGGGGAAAACCATGACTGCTCCGGGAAGAGGGTTGCTGCCCAAGACACTAATAGCGTCTCCGATGTCACTGTTCTGACGGAACAACTGTAATGCTTCATCCTTGGAGATGTATCGGGTAGAACGTATACTTGGTTTTTCCTTCCACGCTTGGGCAAGCGCTGCCCCTTGTAAGTCACTGATATCGATATTTAAATAGGCTGTAAGACTTTCGCCCTCTAGGCTTCGAGTGCCAAGTTGCTGTAATGCAGTGCTTGCAAAAAGCAAGATAACCGGTAGCGCCAGGGTAATTCCCAGAACTATAAGCGTGACGAAGCTGGCCATTTTGTAGCGATTGAGTTGTTTCACGCTCTGCGAAAGAGCATACCCACGCTTTGTGTATTGCCACTTGGACCCAGACGCTCGTACCTTCTGATTGTCGCTTTCAGCATTCGCATTCATAGGCTTTCTGGAAGGGGCAGGGCGCATATCAGACCGAGTCTTTGTTTCGTTGATGGGAAGTGGCAGAACTGCGACGTGCAGGACCGCCCTCTATGACAGTCCGACGTTGATCATCCGATTGAACCAGATGTCCCTGCTTCAGGATCAGTCTTGGAAAATTGAATGTGTTTAGCAGCCCTTCATCGTGGGTTGCGAGCAAAACAGTGACACCAGAGGCGTTGAATTGCATCAGCAACTGCATGATTTCGGCGCTGATCTCCGAATCCAGATTACCGGTAGGTTCATCGGCTAACAAAATTTTTGGACGGGCAACTACCGCTCTGGCGATGCCCACACGCTGCTGCTGACCACCGGAGAGTGAAAATGGTTCGTCAGCTGCTTTGTCGGATAATCCAACCTTTCTTAGTGCCGCATTTACGCGTTTTTCAATATCTGCGAACTTATAACCGCCAATTATAAGCGGGAAAGCAACGTTATCGAAGACACTGCGATCATTTAGCAACTGGTTGTCCTGAAAAATGATCCCCATTTGACGGCGAAGCGCAGGTACTTGGCGCTTGCGAAGCTGGCTATAGCGAATGTTGCCTGCGTAAATCTCACCTGTGGTGGGGCGCTCGAGACGGGCGATTAATTTGAGCAAAGAGCTTTTACCCGCGCCAGAGCGACCGGTCAGATAAGTAAACGAGCCTGGTTCTAGCGAAAAGGTTACATCTTGCAGGGCAAATCGCTCAGGCTGATACTCGAGGCTGACTCGATCGAACGAAATCACGAGGTGGCTACCAATGCATTCACGTATCGCTCTGCTTCAAAAACTTCCAGATCTGCTACTTGTTCACCAACACCAATAAAGCGAATAGGCAGGCCCAAACTCTCAGCAATGGCAAAAATCACTCCGCCCTTGGCAGTTCCATCAAGTTTAGTGACTACCATTCCTGTCAAATGCATAGCTTCATGGAATTGCTGAGCTTGATTAAGCGCATTTTGCCCTGTGCCGCCATCCAGAACAATTAACGTCTCGTGCGGCGCTTCTGGGTCAATTTTGCTCATGACGCGCTTCACTTTTTGCAATTCTTCCATCAAATTATTCTGAGTATGGAGTCTGCCCGCTGTATCTGCGATTAGAACGTCAATGCCGCGAGCTTTCGCAGATTGAACTGCGTCGAAAATGACAGACGCGGAATCTGCACCTGTTCCCTGGGATATGACAGGTACATTATTTCGATCACCCCAGGTTTGCAGTTGCTCTACAGCGGCCGCGCGAAACGTATCCCCAGCAGCCAGCATGACGCTTTTACCACCGTCCTGGAGTTGCTTGGCCAACTTGCCGATAGTTGTAGTCTTTCCTGAGCCATTGACTCCAACAACGAGAATTACGAACGGAGAATCACTATCTGGAATTTCTAAGGGTTGTTCAACAGGCCTGAGTAGGGCTGTGAGTTCGTGCTGTAAAGCCAATCGCAAGGCATCGGAATTGCCAACCTCAGAGCGGCTGATTTGCTGGTTGAGCGATTTCATCACGCGTGCCGTGGCATCTATACCGACATCGGCCATGATTAACTGGCTCTCCAGTTCCTCCAGCAAGTATGCGTCTATGGGCTTGTTGCCGAGCATGAAATCCAGCAAATTGTCGCGAAAACGCGAGCGTGTGCGTGTCAGCTTTTTTTCAAGCGGAGCTGCGGCTTCTGGCTCAGACTCGCGTTGAGTCTTTTGCCGTTTGAGAAAACTGAAGATTCCCATCGATTAAATTGTGGCTTTCCAGTGATTTGAAATTATTGAATTATGCGACACAAGCTGTCTGCGTCGGTATCATGAAGTGATTGTCGCTGCACAGCATCCTAACATCGTGTCGCCATCTTCAAACCGTAGTTCAAACCAGCGCCAGAGCAAGTCTTCTGGGCAAATTCGCATTATCGCAGGCAAATGGCGAGGTCGCAAAGTTCCTGTGCCCGAGGTGCAAGGACTTCGGCCAACGGGCGATAGAGTGCGCGAAACCTTGTTCAACTGGCTACAGCCCCACATCGCAGGCACGCATTGCCTGGATTTATTCGCAGGCACGGGTGCGATAGGGCTCGAGGCTTTGTCACGTTATGCTGCCTCTGTGACCTTTGTTGAACCCAATGGCGTTGCCTTTTCACATGTAGAGTCCTCATTGCGGTTACTCGATGACAGTGCAGGGTCTTGCCGGAAAACCAGCGCAGAGCGGTTTCTAGCCGAGAACAATCAGCCATTTGATATTGTATTCGTGGATCCACCATTTGAAAATGAGGCTCAAATTCACATTCTGCAAGAGCTAAGTAGGGGACATCTTGCATCCCCTGCACTGGTGTACGTGGAAGCCCCCAGCAGACAGTCTTTTGCCCAAAGCTGGCCAATAGGTTTTGAGTTGCATCGGGAAAAGCAGTTTGGTGATGTGACTGCTCGACTGTTTAGAGTCACTGAGAATACACCGTGAACTTCGTTGCACTATCCCTATTCGTTTGTGGCCTGTGTTGCATGACGGGATAATTTGCCCCACACTCAGGCGTTGGCCAATAGAGATCATTGTAGATGCGCGTAACCGCCATTTATCCAGGCACCTTTGACCCGATGACAGTTGGGCATATGGACGTTGCCAAACGAGCGAGCAGCATGTTCGACGACGTCATTGTTGCAGTCGCTGGTAGCACCTCAAAGAATCCATTCTTCTCTCTGGAAGAGCGCGTTGACATGGCTACTGAAATCCTCGCCGATCTGGAAAATGTCACTGTGCAATCGTTCGGTGGTTTATTGGTCGAATACGCTGCCAAGGCGAACAGTAAAGTTATTGTGCGCGGACTACGGGCAATTTCGGATTTCGAGTATGAAGTTCAGATCGCGGGTGTAAATCGGCATCTGTCACCTGATATCGAAACGATTTTTATCGCGGCCTCTCAGGAATATACATTTCTATCCTCCAGCATCGTGCGTGAGATAGCTCGCTTGCGTGGAGACGTTTCTGATTTTGTTCATCCGTTGGTCATTGATGCATTTGCACTTCGACTTCGTGCTGTGGCAGAGGGAAGTTAGTTGTGGCACTGCTAATTACCGATGAATGCATCAACTGTGACGTATGCGAGCCCGAATGTCCTAATGATGCAATTTATATGGGTGAGGAGATTTATGAAATTCACCCGAACTTGTGCACCGAGTGTATAGGTCATTTCGATGAGTCCCAATGTGTCGTTGTGTGTCCTGTCGAGTGCATCATCATTGATCCCGATAATACTGAAACTCAGGGCGAGCTAAGACTCAAGTACGAACATCTGATGAGAACAGCACCCACATCGTGAAGGAATCTTTGGCGTTGTTTTCGTTCGGTACCCTGATGGATACCGATTTACTCCCACTTGTGTGCGAACAAGCTATGGATACTCTGGTGCTCGAAAGTGCCGTTGTGCCTGAGCGTTCCCGGCGATGGGTCTTGGACGACCATTATCCGGTTTTGGTTGTAGAAGAAGGTCGTACAACGCAAGGGTTGATTATTCGCGGTCTTGAAGAGGAAGCGTTCAGCCGAATCGTTTTTTTTGAAGGTGAGGAATTTAACCTTGAACCACTGTCAGTTCAAAAAGCGAATGGTGAATGGGAGCGGGTCCAATATTTTGCTGACACCAATCGTAAACAGATAAGTGCATCTGAGTGGACACTATCTGAGTGGCAACGAACGACCAAGGCCGATACGCTAAGTAGGATTGTAGGGTATATGCAATGCTATGGAAAAATGACGCTCGCTGAAGCTGATGCCTTCTGGTAGGCGGTCAACTTTTATCAGCTTTGACTATCAGCTTTGACATTGCGGGCAATAGAACGTCGAACGTTGCCCCAGCACTTTTTGTATGATGACACTTTCACATTCTCGACAGGGCTCACCCTCTCGACCATACACTTGTAGTGATTGCGCAAAGTAGCCTGGATTTCCATCGCTATTCACAAAGTCTCGAAGGGTAGTTCCACCTTGTGTTATTGATCGTTGTAAAACCAGTTTTATTGATTCAACCAGTTTTGCCGAGTCTTTTTGGGTGATACGTTTAGCAGCTCTGCCCGGTCTAATCCTAGCCATGAACAGTGATTCACTGGCGTATATATTTCCTACGCCGACCACGATGGCGCTATTCATGATCAAATTTTTAATAGCCACCTGACGATTGCGCGTCGCCTTGAATAAATGCTCTGCGTTGAAGGCATCAGACAATGGCTCTGGGCCCAGTTTTGCCAATAGCTTATGCAAAGGCTCGCCAGTTGCTTGCCACAAAAAACACCCAAATCGTCTAGGGTCATGAAACCGTAAACACTTTCCTGAATTGATTAGCAATTCGATGTGATCGTGTTTGCGAAGAGGCTCTGTCGGATCACAAATGCGTAAGCTGCCAGACATACCCAAATGCACGATAGCGGTGCCTGCAGGAATGTTGATCAACAGGTACTTGCCGCGCCGCTCCACCGATGAAACCACAGCACCTGCTAACGCGTTTACCGACGAGGGCACAGGCCATCGTAAACTACCGTTGTAGATTCTGATTTTTGTAATAACGTTGTCGACCAGATGCGGCTCAATGCCTTTGCGAGTGGTCTCTACTTCTGGTAACTCTGGCATTTGAAGGGTGAGCTTTTTTCGGGATTGTTTATATTAACTCAAGGTGAGGGCTAATTAGTCGCGGCATTGCGATCATGTCAGGCTATGTTGTACAACGCTATGCCATAGTCCATTGAATCACCGCACCATGATCAGGGTTCAATGGGAGTAGCGGAATCTGTTTGCTTTTCGCAGGGTCTTGATGAGCAATTGCTGACCCATCAGGTCTTTTGAATAGCAATGTCCCATCATCCAAACGGTCTACCGAAAACTGCCCTTCGTGCACTAGTGCGTGATGGTGAAAACATAGACTTGTCAAATTGGTGAGCGAGGTCTCACCCCCATTGGCCCAATGCTGGGTATGAAGTGCATCAAGATTGGTGTCGCAATCACAACCTGGAAAGCTGCAGACTTTATCGCGAATGGCCATCGCTCTTTTTATACCTGTTGAAATGGCTCGACTACTGCGATCAATACTAAGGGCTGGGGGGTAGGCTCACATTTCCGGTCGTCCATGCATCTCACCCAACTGCGTTGTTCGTCGGTTGAATAGCCGGCTATTAGCCCTCCTCTCGCCTTGCCGGGCGAGCCTGAACAGCCAGAAATATAAGCCTGTTTTGTCCCCAACCCTTAGCGGTTTACCTTCGTTTGTTAGTCCTGTAACAATCTTGCAACTGCAGCTTAAACGCCTAGCGGTCTCAACAGGCAAAGCGACTTGCTTTTCAATATAACAATCGGGCTTGCCATCGGAGGTTTCGAAAACTTCTTTGGCAAGTACCCTACTATCAACATGGACCACTACCTGTTAGTGATCGGCGGTGCATGAGGCTACTTTAGTGTCACGTAAAAAAGCCTCTGCCATCAGGACAAGTGCATCGGATCGACGGCGTGTAGCGTGCTGATTGGCTAGTCTGAATTTTTCGGTTTGTTCAAGCTGATTGGCTTCTGCAGATTCTTCAAACGCTCCCGCGGGAGCATTGCCAGTGGATAATTCTGGCGCACGTAAAAGACTTGCGTGAGACCCACTCACGTATCATCGTTTGGTGGTAATCAACCATGAACTGACCAGCATGATCGTATTGCTGCCGATACAAGCGAACGGTCTTATCCAATTGACTGGCTGTGCCATGACGTGCAAAGGATAGTAGACAGTCTTCGTTGTGGTCAGTACCAACGCGTGTAATGGCACGTGCTTTGGAATAACTAAGAACACCCGTGCTGAATGCTTCTTGTGTTTAGGTAACTTAGCTAAGGCATGAGCAACACGAATCTTTTCACGGGCTGCCACTAATGAAATGCCACACTTGTAATTAAGCCAATGGGCGCAGGAACGAACACCTTCATCCCCCCAGCCTTGTCGCAGATCAAACTCGGCAATCATCATCAACTGACGGTAAGTTGCAGCGTTAAGATCAGCGCACAACTGCGTGATTCTGGACTCAAGTTGAGAGGTGGATAACGAGGTGAAATCAGGATTGGCTTCCATGCGAATTCCTTGTTTTTTCAGTAATATATGATCCCAAAAACCACGCCGAAAATAAATGAAATAGCGTGCCGTGGGAGAGTTATTTGATCATTGAATTGTGGTTTCTAGGGTTGGCACTTGATTAATCGTCATCTACTTTAATAGCATAGTTGCAGTATTGATAAGAATTCCTAGTGTTTGTTCAATATCAGAGTGGCTCTTTCGGCAAGTATTAACCACCGATTAAGTGGGATTATTTTTCACTTTGAGATGTTGCTCACTTGTTACGGATGCGGGTTGCGTTTAAATGAACTGATTCATCTGAAGGTCTAAGACATTGATGGTGAACGCCAGCTATTGCGTATTACGCAGGGCAAAGGCGGCAAGATCGATTGGTCATGGTTTCTTCCGGTTTGTTAGAAGTATTAAGCCACTCCTGGTCACTTTAACATCCGACGATCTGGTTGTTTCCTAACAGCGATCCTCGCCAGCCACTCCACGCGCAAACTGCGCAAAAGATATTCAAGAAAGCCAAAAGCGCTGCTGGTATCGACAGGGTTGGAGGCATAAATGGACTACGCCACGCTTACGCCACCCATCAACTTGAAGCAGGCCTGCCAGTGCATCAGCTTCAGCGTTTACTCGGCCATAGTACATTGCAGAGCACATTGCGGTACGTACACTGGGTCCACAACTATCGCGAGGGTCGCGAAGTATCACATTTGGAGGCTCGGTATGAACAGACACATTGATCTGCAAAGCATCCTTCAACCGCACTTACCCAGTTACACATCAAAACGCAGCCTCAGTGCTCGACAGCGGCAAGTTTGCTCCCATGTGGCTACCTGTCGCACCCTCAGCTTAGGAGGACGCGAACTCTCTTGTGATGAGTGCGAATACAAGACAACGCAGTACCATTCTTGTCGGGATCGCCACTGCCCCAAGTGTCAGCACTATCAACGAGAGACATGGTGTGAGCGCCAACGAGCTGATGTATTACCGGTAACCTACGATCACCTGGTTTTTACATTGCCAGCAGAACTCAATGGTTGGATCGGATTGCATCCTGAGCTTGTGTACCACTTATTGTTCTCATGCGCGTGGCGCACACTGGCAATGTTCGGCGCAGACCCTAAACGACTAGATGGACAGATGGGTATGACCGCCATGCTGCACACATGGGGCGAGAATCTGAGTCGTCATGTGCACTTGCACTGTCTTGTCCTCGGCGGCGCACTCAGCAATACGGGTGCATGGAATGAAGCCAAGAGCGAGTATCTGTTTCTGGTACGAGCACTCTCTCGTTGTTTCCGCGGAAAGATGGTTAGCGCCTTGCGTCAAGTGGCGCATCAAAAACCGCTAAACCGAGTATCACCTGATAGTGAGATCAATCAAATACTCGGAGTTCTAATGACCAAGAACTGGGTTATTTTTAGCAAGCCGAGCCCAGTGCGTGTCGAAGCCGTCATTGATTACCTAGGTCGCTACAGCTATCGTGTGGCCATTAGTGATCAACGTCTACTCAAAGCTGATAGCACTCATGTCTATTTTTCTGCCAAAGATTACTCGACGATGGACGCAGACGTGTTTTAAAGCTGGAAACGACAGAATTCAATCGTCGCTATCGACTTCACGTTCTTCCTAAAGACTTGATGCGCATTCGTCACTACGGTTTTCCGGCCAATCGAGGCCGAAAAGAAAAGCTTGCTCGGATTCGTTCAGCACTGCAAAGAGTTAGCTGCGAAAAAACGCATCGCGATGAATCACCGGAGTGCAAAAAATCAGAGCCAGCACTGTGTCCAAGCTGCAAGTTGGGTCAACTAAGTGTTAGTGAACTATTGAAAGCCACGTTGGCAACACGTTTGAAAAAAGAATGACGGCAAAACCAGTGCGCTTACAAGCGGTACCGATGTGGACTGAAACTGCATGAAAGTGCGGTTAAGGGTAGGGTATTGTCCAGGACAAGGTAATGCCGCAATATGCGCGTCATAATCAATGAAATGTAGTTTAAAAGATATGAACTTGCTTAACGTATCAACTCAAGATGGTTGCAACGAACGCCCATACGACTCATCAGTGACATGTAGCACCAAACCAAAAAAAGCAAATTTCTTATAGAGATACAATTCCTTACGTTAGCGGCACAGTCCAACAGCATTTATCCAGCATGCTGCGCACGCGGGATAAACGCTTAGATGTTAGTCAGCACGGTTACATCCAATGAATACGAAGACCGAAGGTCTGAATATTCAGATTCCTCGGATAGCAGTTAACAATCCAAGATCTTTAACAAACGGTTCAAAGTCCTTATCAGAGAATAACAGCGGTATTTTTTCATCAATGCAGTAGGACGCAATTATGACATCGTTCGTTTTCCTCACTGTTATTCCAGTTTTTCGTAAATTCCTGTACTTTGAAGCTGCGCTAATCGCACGCTCACGCCCAAGCATCTCAACAACATCGAAGTCTCCAACTATACTCTTAGCCGTTTTGTAGTCCTTGTCGGACCTGAAACCTTGCAATACCTCCGTTAGTATTAGATCTCCTACAGCTATATCTTGGATTCCAAGTATTCGGTCTAGAAAGTCTGACTCAGCTGTGGAGTTACCATTGAAGTAATCGATCCACACACTGGAGTCAACGATAATCACCATTTTTTTCTCATGTTATCGAGATCGCCTTCCCAGCGAAGTGTGCCTCGTAATTTCCTGACCCGCTCCTGCTTTTTAAGCCTCACTAGAGAGGCCAATCCCAGCTCCACTACTTCTCTCTTAGTGGACGCACCTGTGGCTTTCATAGCATCAGAGAGCAGCTTGTCGTCAATATCGATATTTGTGCGCATACCAGAATATTCCAATGTGTATGTATTATATTATTGTACACATTAAATGCCAATACACCTAAAATCGCTTCAGCAGCGCTGCCAACTACAGGTTATGGGCTGATGTTATGCATGCGAGCATAATAATTAGCAAGATTCACCAGAACCATCTCAACGACCCGAAATATTCTCATTGTTTGTCATGCCTGTAGAGAGAAGTGTCTGCTTCACGCTATGGATCTTGTGCACTCGACCATGGCAAGCCCCAACAGTTGGCTAGCAACAGTTCGGATTTACGTCCGTTCGATGGCAAGGTTCATCCACTGGGCTATTTGAACACTCTCTGTTCCTAGGTGCCTCAGAACTACAGTCGGTGAGTGTCTTGGTCCCGTGGAGTAGGCAGTTGGCCCTGTCACCTTCACGCTAGTAGTGAGTTAGCTATCCATATTTTTCCAATGGTCAGTTAATGACAACGTGTTTCCATCGGGATCTGTAAACCACACGACTAATGCACCACTAGGCGCACACCAAACACCTGATTCATCTTGTGGTAGCTGGGCAAATTTTTTAAAACTAACCCCGTTCTTGGATAATTCATCAACACAGTTTCGTATGTTGAGCACTTCTCAGCCAAGAACCGTATAGTTTACTTCTGGGATTGACTCAACTTTTTGAATTCATAGAGTGGTACCTCCAAGATCAAATGCAAGCGTAAACGGGTCGTCTGAGAGGCATTGGAGGCCAGTACGGTTTCGTAAAAATAATGTGATTTGGCGGAGTCAACAGTTGCAATAAATGAAATTGGTTTGTTGAAAATAGTCATATATAAACCGATGATAAAAATGATTTTACTGGTCTGGCTTGCGTAGAGCGTCATTGGGTAGAAGATACGCGCAGCGCGCACCTTCGAATACTATGGCTGTATAGGCTGCTGTTGTGAAAACCTGTAAATGATTTGTATCGGATTCAGATTTGATAGTCACCGAGTATTGAAGTTGAATGGGTGTATTGTCAGTCAGCGGCCAAGGCGCAATCTGTTGAGCCGTTAGTTGCTGCCAAATTGCCAGGTCTTCGCTTGCGGTGCTTTGCATATATCCAGGCTCATCTAAAGCCACAGACGTGATTACATCTTCAAACACTTCAAGGTTCGACAATGCGGACAAACCCCCGTCTAGTAGAGGCAATATCCACTCGGGTATGAATTCTACTCTCTCACTGCGTCTAACATAGCGTCGCCTGCCGGAGAGGTCTGTTTTGCCAATATCGATTTGCTGCTTGTTGGCTATGACTGTTGCCAACGGATTTATAAGGCCGGCAGCTTCTAAATCCACTTCGGCAGCATCGTAGCTAAACTCTGCCGGGGACACAATGCTTAGCAAAGGTTGAAGACGTTTTTGGTTTGCTGCTATTGTGCAGGGTTCGTGAATTTGCCAGTGATCATCGCTTACTCGCATCTTGATGTCCACTTTGCCTGGGCGTTTTATGACAAGATTTTGTAACGTGTTTTGTATGTTTGACCGTTCGTTAATGAGCACATTACGCTGCCTAGATTCTGACCAGAGCAGAGCCGCAATGCCTGCAATCAATAACATTAACGTACTGCTGGCAATTATAATCCAGCGTTTGATAGTCTGCTCTCTGTATGCCATGCTAGTTTCTGCTTCGACGCCAGCGTACAAAGCCTGCAATAAGTAGTAGCAAAATTGGCAACCCTGCCAGATAGGCTGCCGATAGTAAAACTATCGCGTTATTGCTCAGTGTAAGTGTGCTATCGATGGCTGATTGTGTGCCAAAATCCAGTGTGTTGAATTCACCGGTAAGCCATAGCATTAAGGCTTCTATAAAATTTTGATTGCCGCCGTTGTCTATAAACTGCGACGCCCCAAAATCTGCATCGCCGATAACAGCAATACGTTGTGTGCCTTGTGGCAGTGGTCGCTCTATGGTGACTCCCAGGAGCAGGGGGCCTGCCACCTCGGTTGTGTTTTCGTCAAAGCTTATTGCTCCTGATAGAAACCCTGATTCTGTCCAGCTGGAAGTAGGGGTTTGAAGTAGAGGTAAAGTTGTTTGACCTGCAAGCGGTGTGACGGCAAGGGCTGCGGCTTGTGGTAAAAGTACTGGTCTTGCCAGCGTTTGTGTAACTGGGTGTGACGGAAAACGATCTAGCATGACAAAGTCGGGTGAGTCTGCTGCCAAGGCTTGGCTATTGGTATCGATGACGACGCCAGGCAGTGTGTCCACTCCAAGAGTATCAGCGAGTAACTGCAAACCAGGCCCCGATGCAGAGTTGCTAGTTCCTTCACTTAACCAGAGTAAGTTGCCACCTCGATTCAAGTAGCTGTTCAGACTAGCGACTTCTCCTGGGAAATACGCTCCTCGGGGTGCTGCAATCACGACTAAGTCGATGGTATCGTCTATGTAAGGCTCACTCACCAGGCTAAGCTCACGGCTAACTAATCCGATGGCGTCGAGTCGGCTAGCTACTGTACTCCAGTCATGATTACTTATTCGAGTGGGGCTGCGCTCATCATGGCCTGTTAAAAAGGCGATAATTCGATCCTCTTCCCGGTTAAGGTGGCGCAAACTGCTGGTTATGCTGCGTTCAGAAAGATTTGTTAAACGCCTTTCACGCCCTGCTGTTCGCAGGATGAGTTCTCCTCCGGAAGTGACATTAAGCGCTCGAGCAGCAGCTGGATCGGTGTCAGGGTTAATGAATGTTAGTTGAACGTCTGGCTTGATTGTCTGTAGACGACTAACCAGTGTGCTGATAGCTTCGCGTTGTTGTTGATCCGGACCAATAACCGCAATAATTTCAACGGGCGTTTTGATAGCCCGAAGTACGGATTCGCTGGACTCACTCAATGAATTACGGGCGTTGGCTGTCAGGTCAATTCCCTGGTCCACGCGTTGAGTTAGCCAACCCAGGGCAAGCGTAATGCCAATCAACAGCACCGACAAAACTGTATGCAAACGAGAGGATCGCATTTTCAGTTTCCGCTATGCCGTAATGAATCGAGCTTGATGATGCCAAGCCCCAGAAATAGACAGGTCATCAAGACAAAGAAAGCAACGTCACGTGCTTGTACATAGCCTTGAAAGAAGCCGCGCAGGTGGTTGGCAATAGATAAGTCAGCTAAAGACTGCAACGGCAGATTGGAGAAATTTGCACTGCCTAGCATCCAGGAGAAGAGCAATAGTGCGAGGCTTGCGATGATGGCTATTAGACTCTGACGTGTTAACGCTGAGAAATACAGCCCGCACGCAGCACAGCTAGCGGTGCACAAGCTGAGTCCCAATGCTGCTGACAACAGTAGTTTTATATCAATGTTTACAAAGACTTGCATTATGAAAAGCATGGCGACAGCTGTCGCTATCAGTAGAAGTAAAACAGCCAATATTCCCAGAAATTTTCCGAAAACCAAGGCGGTAGTACTCACAGGGGATGATTGCCACAGGGCAAACGTCTGATGGCGATATTCATCGCTAAAACTACGCATCGCAAATAGCGGTGCGATGACGGTAAATACCAAGGCTAACGGTTCAAGGTAGCGAATACTCATGAAACCACTGAGCCCCACGGGATGATCCTGAACGGCAAGTTGAGCTTGTAGGTCGATAAATGTTTCGAGCTGTTTCAGGAACAGAAAACCAAATAGGCCTGTCAGCAGTGCTGCGATGATCCAGGTCTGTGCGCTGCGTAGTAGGCGTAACCCCTCATGTCGAGCAATAATGCCTATCATCGTGTCGCTCCATGAAAGATCTGTTCAAGGTCGCAGCCGTTGGCGGGTCGGTCGGCAACCAGTTTGCCCTCATGGATAATGGCAACTCTGTTGCAGGTTGTCTGTGCTTCTGAGAGTAGGTGAGTAGACAATATAACGGCAGCAGATTTTCCTGTTTCGATAATCAGGTTTCGCATGCTTTCTAACTGCTGTGGGTCAAGGCCATTGCTCGGCTCGTCCAATAGTAGTAGGGCAGGTTCATGAATAAGTGCCTGTGCCAGACCAACCCGTTGTCGATATCCCTTTGATAAGGTGCCAATCAAATTTTTGTTAACCGACTCGAGCATGCATTGTTCGGTAACAATGCTTAGTCTTTCAGTCAGCCGATGGCCCTTTAAGCCTCGAATGCGACCCGCAAATCTCAAATACTCGCTAACGCGCATATCGTTATAGAGCGGCGGTTGATCAGGTAGAAAGCCTATTTGACGTCTTGCCTCTATGGGTGAGTCGCTGAGTGAATGCCCATCAATAGAGACTGATCCTTCATCGGGAGCAAGAACACCACTGAGCATGCGTAGTGTGGTTGTTTTTCCTGCGCCATTGAGTCCAAGTAGGCCAACAATGTCTCCACGGTTTATCTCAAGAGAAATATTGCTCACTGCAGCGTTTTCACTGAGCCGGCGCGACAGTGACACAGCACTCAGTACATTATCTTTCGATCCCATTGTAGGTTGAGCAGAAGCTGGCATTGCGATGAGTAGTTTTTCCGGCAAAGTGCGTTGTATTCAGCACTCAGTATAGAGCAGCGAATCGACCTACTACTGGATTAGGGTCAGCCCACTAATCAATAAGGTGCGTATACAAAGGTAAACATGCGGATTTTATATATGAGCCACTGTTTATTGGCGCTTTGTGTATGGTATTCGCACCACATTAATTTTTTTACGAGGTATTGAGCTTGTTTCTTCTTGGTTTTTTGGATGTTTCAGTTTGGACGCTGGTAGCCTGGACAGCTGTGAGTTGTCACATTACTTTATTGGCCGTTACAGTCTATTTGCACCGTAGCCAGGCACACCGTGCCGTCGACTTACACCCGGTGTTGCAACACTTTTTTCGATTCTGGCTGTGGTTAACCACGGGAATGGTGACTAAGGAGTGGGTTTCTGTTCACCGTAAGCATCATGCTCGCTGCGAAGGGCCAGAGGATCCGCACAGTCCACAAATTTATGGGATACGCAAAGTGCTGCTTGAGGGTGCAGAGCTGTATCGGGAAGCGACACGAGATAGCGAAATATTGAGCAAATTTGGTCATGGCA
>JBLHWG010000063.1:0-18352 GCA_047629055.1 Halioglobus sp. | reverse complement strand
GGGGGGGGGGGTAATCCAGACTTTCAGTATGCACAATTTCAGGGCGATTCATTTACCCGTGCTGCAACAACTTTCGATATAGATCCTCCGCTAATAGAGCATGAGGTTGTGGTTCAGGCGGAATCTGATATTCGTCAAAATCTCGTCGCTACTGTGGTCGATGATGGCGAGTTGGACAGCGTAATCTTCTTCTATCGATTTGCTGGCGAGACTAACTTTACTCGTTATGTCGTGGCACCGTTGTCAGCTTCTTCGACGTATATTGCTCAAATCCCTACAGACCCCAAACTCACCACCGCTATTGAATATTATATTCAGGCCCGTGATCAGGGTCGTAACCGTACGGTTCTAGGTTATACATTTAGTCCCCTGATTCGAGAAATATTGCCTCGTAAGAATCCTGCTGTAGCCAACCCACAAGCGTCAGTAGGCGCTGACATAAACGATGACGTTAAAGCGTCAGGACCACGGAAGATTCTGAATGTCGAGGGCGGTGTTTTGTTATTGGGTTTAATCGCGGGTGCCGCTTCCTCAGGTGGCAGTATTACGGGGTCACCACCAGTGGGTGGACCGTGTGGCCCTGATGGCTGTCTATTGTCGCTAACCGTAAACAGACCACTGTAAACCTAAGGTAATGAAAGTCATGGAACTGATCTGTGGGCACAATCTGAAGACGAGCGTTCCATACCGCATTTCATGCGAAATGGCATGTACAGCTTTTCGTGCTGGTGCTTTAGCGCTATTCCTCGCCACTGGGATTTTGAGTGGCTGTAGTAATGCACCGACCGGCAAGGTAGCGCTCAATCAAACTGATGGAATGGTTATCCATCCACCAGAATTTCTGCAAGGACGAGCAATTGTGCAGACCAATCTGAGGCCTCGTGTGACCTTCCCCTTGCTACCATCTCTGTCGGTAACATCATTGTTAATGAAGCCTTGGAAATCACCACCGATATCTACAACACTTCATCAACTGAGGCTATTCCGTTACCACAGTTAGATGTCGACGCCGATGGCTTTAGTAACTTGGTGGAACGACAGGCAGGCTCTAGGCCAGCAGATGACCAGGATATTCCTCTGGCGGTACTTGTTTTGTATAACGACCGAGCTCCTGTTATTGATGGTCAATTTGATTCAATCTGGAATACCGCTCAGTTTCGTGATCAAGATCTGATTCAATTGGGAATTGGAAACCTGCTGGTCGATACAGGTATCGTGGATACAGCCATGAGCAGTGATTTCAAATGGGCTGCCATGCATGATGGATCGCATCTGTACATCATGGTCTTCGTGGAGCGTGGAATTAATCAGACGCTGACTGCTGACTCAGGAGCTCTTGTATACGAGGATGATTCCGTGGATATTTATTGGGATGGCAACAATAGCAAGGGTGCAAGTTATGACGGTGTGGATGATTTTCACATTATCGTAGGCTTGCTTGGTGGAGAAGGTGAGGCGAACAACTCTAGTGCCAACGATACGCGTATTCAAGTCGGCGACAGATCATCTCCATTCGATGTAGCTGCTATTCAATATGCCGTGTGTGTGTGTGTGCAACGGCGATCAGCAAATTAATGAGTTTCGAATGAATATGGCTGCTTCGAGAATTCCTGTTGATTCCACCTTTGGTTTCGAACTAAATATCAACAACGATGCTGATGGTGAAGCTCGCGATGCCAAATGGGCCTAGTTTAACGACACGGGAATAGATGATACATGGCGTTTTCCTCTGCGCATGGGGAACGTAAGACTGGAGCCAGTGCCTAACTAGCCTCAACTGTCCAGGCAGTGTATTCTTGATTGATATCTAAGCTGAAAAACGGCTGAATTCATATTTACTTTGACTGATATTGTCCCTAAGCGCATTTTAGTAGCATATGGAAGTCTGGCGTTTCCGTATGCTGCTGCATTCATAGCACTGCAGGTAATACTGCCTACGTTCTATGCTCAGGCCACGTCATTAAGCCTTACAGCAATCGGTGCATTGGTGCTAGTGGCCAGGCTTTTTGACACGGTTACTGACCCCGTCGTGGGGTATTGGTCCGATCATTCCAACAGTCGCTTTGGCAGACGCAAAGTGTTTGTAGTAGCCGCAGCCCCACTCGTTGCTGTATCTGTCTGGTTTTTATTCAATCCAGGCGAAGATGCTGGTGCGTTATATTTACTAAGTTGGACAATCTGTATATATGTTGCGGGCACATTGTCGGTTGTTCCTGCCAGTGCCTGGGCTGCTGAGTTGTCTGAAGATTACAACCAGCGAAGTCTCGTTACCGGTGTGCGGGTGGCATTTGGGCTTGCGGGTACTCTCGCCGCTTTGCTGGTTCCAGCATTAATCAGTAATGGGGATTCGCAAGACCTAGCTTCAACGCTGTCTATTATTACTGGTCTTGTTCTGGTCACCTTGCTGGTTACGACAGCATGGGCTGCCTGGCAGGTTCCCGATACCGCCAAGACATCGCTGCCCAGTAATTCTGTATCCGCCGCTTGGCTGTTGATGAAAACTGATAATCCCTTTCGTCAGTTACTGCTCAGCTTTTTACTCAATGCAGTAGCTAATGCGATACCCGCTACATTATTTTTAATGTATGTGACTCATGTGCTTGGAGCGCCTGAGCAAGCCGGTCTGTTTTTGTTTCTTTATTTTGTTTGTGCAGCATCTGCAGTGCCAGTTTGGATCGCTATAGCCAAGCGATATGGTAAGCATCGAACCTGGTCTGCTGCCATGGTGGTTGCCTGCTTATTCTTTTTGTGGACACCGTTTCTCGATGGCGCCTCTATATTCTGGTTTTATATTATTGTCGGTGTAACCGGATTCACCACGGGTGCGGATCTTGCCCTGCCGAGTGCGATTAACGCGGATGTTATTGAGTGGGATGAGCTGCAGAGCGGTTATCGGCGTCCCGGGCTGTTCTTTGCTCTTTGGGGCACGGCGGCAAAACTGTCTTTTGGCCTTGCTATTGGCATTGCATTCCCGTTGTTGGAGTTAGCAGGGTTTAGTGCAACAGAGTCAAATTCTTCTAGCTCGCTGCTTTGGTTAGCGGTGCTTTACGGGGCGCCTTGCATTGTCTTTAAACTCGCTGCTATTTGGACCATGCGCGGCTATCCAATCACCGAAGAGGTTCACAAGCAGATTAGAAAGACCCTGGCTTTACGCGGCAGTCACACAACAAGCTGATCAGCTTGTTGTGTGACTGATCTTTACGCTGCAGACGATGCAGCATCTTCATCGGAGGCTGCAAACAACTCAAGAATGTCATCTGACGTCAGACTCTGCATGGCAGCGCCTTCGGTTTGGTTGATGGTCTGATCTGCCAGCAATTTCTTTTGCTCCTGCATGGCCATGATTTTTTCTTCTACCGTATTACTAGCCACCAGCTTATAAATAAAGACAGGCTTGTTTTGACCAATTCGATGTGCCCGGTCGCTTGCCTGATTTTCCACAGCTGGATTCCACCATGGATCGTAGTGAATAACTGTGTCTGCAGCCGTAAGATTAAGTCCGGTACCACCTGCCTTTAAACTGATCAGGAAGAGTGGGACTTCTCCATGCTGAAACGAGTCGATTACATCATCACGCTTGCGAGTTCTTCCGGTTAGCTTTGCGTATTGAATATTACGTTTGTTTAGTTCCACTTCTATCAGACCCAACATTTCGGTGAACTGAGAGAACAGCAAAATTTTCTTGCCTTCACTGATAAGCTCATCAAGCATGGACATGAGCAATTCGGTCTTTGCCGATTCTTGAATGCCTCGGGCACTATCGAGCTTAACTAGTGCGGGGTGACAGCAGGTTTGACGTAATTTAAGTAATGCGTCGAGCATTTCGATGTGACTTCTTGCAAGCCCACGTTCTGCAAGCAAGGCACGAACCCGTTGTTCCATACTCACACGGATACTCTCGTAGAGTCTGGCCTGAGTAGGCTCCAACGTTACTTCGCGAACAATCACCGTCTTTGGAGGCAATTCGGTTGCAACTTGCTCCTTACGCCGTCTGAGTAAGAACGGGCGTATTAATGCGCCAAGGCGAAGTTGTCGTTCCTGGCTTCCATGGTTTTCTATGGGAGTTCTGAAGTATCGGTTGAAATGCTTTCGAGATCCTAAAAATCCTGGCATTAGGAAGTCGAACTGTGACCATAGCTCGCCAAGATGATTCTCCAGCGGCGTACCAGTGAGACAGATGCGCCTTTCGATAGTTAATGTCTTCAGCGCTTGGGTCACTTTTGCTGTGGGGTTTTTAATGGCCTGAGCTTCGTCAAGTACGATGCAGCCAAAAGATTGCTCCTCTAGCAGTTGTATGTCGCGTGTAGCCAGTGCATAGCTGGTGATAACAATATCGACCTTACTTTTTGTTAGGTCGTCGAGCTTTCGTTGTGTCCCATGCCAAATTAATGTGGTCAGATTGGGTGTGAAACGCGCGGCCTCTCTCTTCCAGTTGCCCAGTAAGCTGGTGGGTGCCACAATCAAGGTGGGGCTGGTCATGCGCCCTATATCTCGTTCTTGTTGCAAATGCCCAAGGGTTTGCACGGTTTTACCCAAACCCATGTCATCAGCGAGAATGCCGTTGAATCCGTACTCGCCTAAAAATCCCAACCAAGCCATTCCATCTAGCTGATAGGGCCTTAGCGTGGCGTGGACATTGGCAGGCTTCTCCATTTTTTCAATGCCTTCAAAATTGCGTAATTTCTCGGCCAAATCAAAAATATTCTGTGCATGATTCCAAGCAACACTGACGCCTTGTTTCTGCCAGTGGCTTTCTAGAGTATCGAGAGTCGCTGCTCGTTGTCTGGGTAACCTTAGTGTCTCAGCCTTACTTGGATCGTCGTAGAGCTCCATCAAGGTTTCAGCAACCGGTGCGAAAACTTCAGGGGCTACTTCCAGCCATTGACCATCATCGGCTTGCAACAGTATAGAGCTGTCTTTAGAGTCTCCTTGCAACCAATCAATCACCAAAGGGAGCAAGTCGAAGTGCTGCTTGCCATGCTTTAGTTTTAATGCCATATCGAACCAGTTTGAAGTGGTCTCACTAACCGTTGCTTCAATCTGCGTAACAGATTTGAAATTCAAATCGAAAGGCTCGCGGATCTGAACCGTCCAGCCACGGTTATTCAGTTCAGTGCGTTCGTCGAGCAATTCGCGCCATGCGTGGGCGATGCGCTGCACCTCTTTTGATCGAGGTTGCTTATCCGCTTTGGAATAAAATTCGGCGTCCGTAACTTGGGCAGATTCAAATTCCGGAAATTGCTTCCCGAAATCTACCGAATAACGAATTTCGGCGGCTAGATCCCGTTTAAGTACCAGCGGCTTGCCGTCAGTTGTTTTGCCTTCGAGAGTTGCGTCTGCGTCCATACCGTCGAAAGGTAGAAGGTAATCTGCATAGCGAAATTTTATCGACGCAAAGAAATCGCGTATATCAACACTATCATCTCGCGACTGAAGCACCAGTACAGGCTGTGGAGCTTCGTCGATGCGAACAAAGTTAGGCTCCCTAGGCAGCGGTAGTGTGCTTTCTGGCAGGCGAGAGGCTAAATAGTTACTCACTGCCTGTGCATGTGCTTCTGGCAAGGGTGGAGCGTCGATAAACTGAGTCAGTAAGCCCACCGGTGGTGCCCGGTCCAACTGGCCTGCGCAGGGTCCTTGCATATCGAGGTACCAAGGCGGGTCTGAGGGGATCAGAGTCCAGCTCTCAACACCGGGTAAGGTGGTCGTGAGAGTAAAGCTGTCGTTGTCCTGCAACTGCCAATCAAATTCCAGTGTTCTCGCTGATCCGCGGGTTAAAGGGGTTTCGCGATCAGCACCCCAATAGGCACGACCCGTTTCCACTAGCTTATTCATCAGCAGGTGCCCGATATCGCCTTCTACAGTGAGCTCACGGTAGGAAAAATCACTTTGCTTGCCGATAGCCAGTTCCAGGATGGCCCTATCGCTTTGGAGTACCCAGTCTGGGTGATAGTAATGACCGTTGTAGCGATACGGTGTCTCTTTTCCGTAGCCACCGCGCTTTAGCAGTCTGCTTTGTAGGATTTGGAGCGTGATGCCAGTCTGACTTTGTGTAAGAGGTGTATTGTCAAGTTGATAAAAAAGCAGGGGCTCACCGAGTTCGTGGTGCTCGTGCAAAGGGGCTGCTTTGCGTCCTTGTTCCACGACTTTTTGTAACCAACGATTAACTGCCCGCAACATTTGATCGTCTTCAGTGGGTGTCGTGGTTTGCTGGTCTATCCAGCCAAGCAGCGTGGCTGCCACATGTTTGCAGTTATATTTGGCCGGGCACGTGCATTCGCCATCGAATCGATGAGCTGCAATGGTTATCCGAGCATGGTAGGGCTCGGACTCACTTCCCTGGACAGTGCCATAGAGAATATTGCCATCGGCTATCCAGTCAAGTTCCTGGACGGCACCACTGGCTTTATAAACTTGTCCGCGGGAGGTTGCCACAGAACCACAAAGTTCAATGACATCGTCGAAGTTGAGTACACGAGGCTGATTATTCACCGGAGGATTGTAACCGCTAGAGTCAATGGGAAACTGTTTAGTTGAAAACTTTTAAAGTAGAGAGGAATCAATGGGGCTAAGTATTGTGTTTTCTGAGGAGCAACCCAGCACTATGCAAGCATTGCGGCAGTTCTGGTGAAGCTGGAAACTTTAGGCCGCAGTAACATGTGAGGGAAACTTGGGTTGCAAGGTTAGCTCATCACTGTGCATATGTAGGCAAGAGTTGTTAGCGTTCAAGAGTGTTGAGTGAGTAACAGGTAACCCGCCACTGCTCATATCCACTCGATACAGGCCGTTAGTACAGTATAGAAGTGTAAAGAGTCTCTCTAGATGACAAAACGGTGCATTAAGGTGCTCATGGTATTTGTATTACTTGGCAGTATCAGCAGTTGTGGCTCCAAGGGTACTAGTGTTCACGCAGGGCTGGATACGATCGATGCCGTCATGCTGCAAGCGACCTATGCTGGTGCGGATGAATTTGCGCCGGTTGAATTGCGTTTTGCTCGCGAGAAACAGCGACTGGCGTACGCTGCTATGAAAGCTAAAAAGTATACGAAAGCCCAAATGTTGAGCCGAGAAGCAAAGGTAGATGCGCAATTTGCGGGAGCATTGGCTACAGTCGTAAAATCTCGCCATGCACTTGAAGGCGTCTACGAAGAAATCCTGGTTGCGCCCGGGGCTCAGGCCCAAGAAACACCTGTTTCTCAGACAGACCCCTTGAGAGCCTTAATCGGTGGAGAATAAATTCACTAACGGCTGGCTAGTTGCAACACTTGTTCTCATTTGCCTAAGCCTTGCAGCCTGTGCCAATTCGCCTTTGCGAAATGCTCAATTGGAGCAAGCAAAGCGTCAGTATGAGAAAGCATCCAGAAATGCCGATATAGTCATGCGCGGGTCAGATCAGTTGGATTTGGCCAGAGATGCATTGGAGATGGCTGAGTCTAGTCGATTGAAAACTGCGAATACGCAAGTTGCCCATTACGTCTATCTATTTGAGCAGCACATGCGTATGGCCGTACTGGCGGTCGAACAACAGGCTATCCAGTACCAGATTGATGAAAGGGCTGAGAGGCTTCAAAGAGGTTCTACGATGGTTTCGGTAGTGAAAACTAAAGACACCGTTGACGTCAGTGAAAGCGATAATTGGGAGTTACTGTTGGCCGCAGCCAGTGCCACCGACGCAGCTGTCGATGACAGCATGCCTACGGATGAATCGGGTGATGACGATAATGGCAAGAAGATGACATTAGGCGACGTATTGTTTGACGTTAATAGAGCCTCTCTTACCGAAGGCTCTGCAGATATGATTGAGAACTTAGTGCTGTTCCTTAACCGAAATTCTGATCGAATGGCAGTGATCAAAGGTCATGCCGATAATACCGGCACCACAGAGCGCAATCTTTCCCTATCCCGTAACAGAGCGTTTGGTGTTCAAGAGGCTTTGGTCAAAGCAGGTATTTCTCCCCATCGACTCGCAGTTCGCGGGGTTGGTGAGTCTGAACCGGTTGCAAGCAACGAACTGGAATCTGGGCGCAGTTTGAATAGGCGTGTTGATGTCGAATTGCTGGAATAGCAAGCACCTTTAAAGTCTATCCCCCCAGTGCGGGCAGAGTCTTCAAAAAATTGTTGATTGCAGCAGCTACCGGTTCTGGGGAATCCATATGAAGATGATGGTGACCAGGCAGTGTCACGCTATGCCTGTCTGATAGGCATGCTAATCGTGATTCATGTTCTGGGTGCTGAGCAAGGTAGCCCTCGTCGGCAATGATGGTAAGGGCGGGACAGAGCACAGTAGACATCACGGCTTTGACTTGTTCTTCAGTTTGGTATTGCGCTGATGCCATGCGCCAGCGCGGGTCGAACCTCCAGCGATAGCCCGCAGCCTCTTTTACTACTTGCCGATCGATGATGAGTTTGGCCGAGGTTGGCGCCATCTTTGTAGCTCGTAGTCTGGCATCAATTGCCTCCTGTTTGCTCTCGAATAGTCGTGACTCAAAACGACGAGGATCCAGGCGATCCTTCATCGCTTTTGCAATCCTTGCCGGCAACTTGTCAGGTGCTTCACTTAGCGGGCCACTGGCTTCAATCAAGGTCAGTGTGCTAACCATCTGCGGATTAGTGACTGCCAGCATTGGCGCTATGCAGCCGCCCAATGAATGGCCGAGAATATGGCATTGTGACCAGCCGAGAGATTCAATAATACGTGTTAGTTGATAGCAGAGTTCGTGCAACGAATAGCCTTGCGACAACCAGTCGCTGTAGCCGTTTCCCGGAAGGTCGATGGCAAGTAGGTCGAAAGCAGGAAGGTGGGGCATCATTGGCACGAAGCTGTTGGCGTTGTCCAGCCATCCGTGAATCGCCAACATCTTTGGTGCATTTTCGATAGCAGGGTCGCGTTGGCGAATGCCTGTCACTGCTCTACCCTCTACGCTAAGGGTTACTGATTCGATTTGAGGTTGCATATCACTCGTGTAATAAATATTGGTATCGTCGTACTTCAGGGTATCCGGCATTCTTAATAGTGCTAAAGCCGAGTGATGTCATGAGGGCTTGCATGGGTCTATTAGACATCAGTACATCACCTTGCAGGCTTTGCAAGCCTTGCGTTTTAGCATTCACAAGAAGTAGTCGCATGAGAGCAGAAGCAAGGCCCAGACCTTTCCATTGCTCTGAGATTGAGATAGCGAACTCTCCGGTTTGGCGATCGCTACTAATCACGTACCGACTGACCCCAATAATGTCTTCTTCGTCATCCGTGGCTACCAGCGCCATCTGGCGGTCGTAATCCAACTTGGTGAACTGAGCAACCATCTGTGGAGAAAGTTCGTTTATTGCGTGCATGAATCGAAAGTAGCGAGATTCAGGAGACATCTCTTTCACCAATGCAATGATTGATTCGGCATCTTCTGGGCGAATGGGTCGCAACTGTACAGGCGCTCCATTCTTCAATTTCGTAGCTCTTATCCAATGCCATGGATAAGGGTGTATCGCGAGATGCCCATACAGTTTTGTAGCTTTGGAGCGTTCCAGGGCAATGTGTACATTCGTAGTAACGGCTCCGGTAGACGCGACGATCAATAGGTTGATTTCCAGTGAAAACAGGTCTGGAACTTCACAGGCAAGCTCGGAGAGCCTACGTAATATGTGTGCAACAGATTCTTTTTCTACAGAGGTATCCTTCCGTGACCAACCCATATAAATGCGGGTGTCAGAATATTGCAGTAGCTCTTCAATCAGGAAGCGATTGAGCGGAGGCAATTGCACCGCTCGTTGACTAATAGCTGCAGATAAATGGCCGGCAATTCCCAATGAAATAGTGGGGCCAAAAGTCGCATCCTTGAATATGCTTAAGACTAACCGCTTACCGCTCAACGTCTGTTTGTCATTGTCAGTAGAGGCGTCAACGTCTGTTGTTTGAACTGGAATATCCAACAATCTGAGTAGTTGACACGCTTGGTCATTGCTGAGTATTCGATGTCCTTCATGCAACGCTGATTCCACCAGAGTTTTTGCGGCCTGAACATCTGCTCGGGTATTGCGGGATGTTGGATTAGGGAGTTGGAGTAACTGTTGTTGGCTGAAAAAGTGTCGATGTAGAAAATCGAACCCGTCCACTGCCGCTTCTGGCGTGCGGAAAGAGGGAATGCCCGCCTGCGTCATTTCATTTCTGGCCTCAATGACACTGACACCTCCCATCCAGCAACCGAGTATGGGTTTTTTCGATGGCAAAAATTGCAGTAAAGACTGCATAATCTGCATGGGCTCGTTTCTTGAGTCGGGCACGAATATGACAAGTATGGCGTCAATGTCGTCCAAATGCTGAAGCGCTTCAATAGCGCTGGCATAGTGATCGGCTAGCTGTGCTGGTTTTCGAAGAACAATGGGATTGGAACCTGTAACGCTATTGTTCAGTTTCTTGTTTAAAGAGCGTAGAAAATCTTCAGTCAAAGTGGGTATCTGAAACTGCTTGATATCCATACGTTCGATAGCCATCATCGCGGGCGCTGCGCCGTTGCTGACAATGGCTAGCCGGTTGCCAGAAACTCGTAACGGTGTGGATAGAATTTTTGCAGCAGCAAGCAAGTTTTGAAATGTTCGAATTCGGACAACGCCTGCTCGATTTAGAGCTGTCTGAAACACATTGTCAGATGAGAATACCCGCCCCGTTCGCGTTATTGCATCACAGTAGTGAGCGCCTTCCTTGGTGGAGCGCATGAGCACAACCGGTTTTATTCTTGCCGCGGCGCTTAGTGCACTTAAAAAGCCACGAGTTTCCTTAACGCGCTCGACATAGATAATGATGGCTCTGGTACGCCCGTCCTCTGCCAACAAGTCAATAAGATCTGACAGACTGATATCAGTATCGTTACCCGTTAACAGTACTGCAGAAAACCCTACATTTGTCGTCTGCGCCCAATCGAGCATGGCAGTGCCAAGAGAGGTTGATTGGCTCACCAACGCCAGAGAGCCTTGAGTACTGGTGGTTTCGGTGTAGCTGATGTTTAGTTTGAGGCTGGGTCTGATCAGGCCAGTGCTGTAGGGACCAATCAGTCTAATTCCCAGTTTCGTAGTGTAGTCGCGCAACCACGTAGACTCATCAGAACCGCTCATTACCATGGCGACTTGAATGCCAGCGCTTGCACATTGGGCTAGCGATTTTCTTAGCAAGCGAGACGGCGTGATTACTATCGCCAGATCTGGCACCGTGCCCAGTGATTTTACAGAGGGAAAGCATGTAGTGCCCAAAATCGTTTTATAACGAGGGTTTACAAGGTGTATCTGCCCCTCATACCCGCCATGGAGTAAATTGCTGGTGACTTTGAAACCGGGTGAATCTGGTCGTCCACTGGCACCGATAACAACCAGTGAGTTTGGGTTAAGTAATTTTTCCAAATGTAAAGTGGACATAACTTAGAATACTACAGTAGCCATGGTGACTTTCCTTCAAAGTTTGTTTCGTCTTACTGGTATATTGATGTTCCTTTGATTCAAGAGTGTATAGGTGCTTTGTTATGCCAACTGCCCTGATCACGCATAGCGTATGTGTTCAACATGAAATCAGCCTGGGTCATCCAGAATGCCCGGAGCGCATTGACGCCATTGTGAACGAATTAAAAAAACAGGAGGTTTTCGATCGCCTGGTTCATAGTGAAGCACCAGCGGCGTCTATGGAGCAATTGCTACTCGCTCACCCTGAAAATTATATTGATCTACTTCATGCTCACGCCCCTGACAGCGGCACAGCCCAGTTGGATGCGGATACCGCCATGAACCCCTATTCTTTGCAGGCGGCTCTGCGTGGCGCAGGTGCTGGGATTTTAGCAGTGGATCAGGTGATGAGTGGTGAGGTTGATAACGCGTTTTGTATGGTGCGTCCGCCGGGGCATCACGCTGAACGAACTCAGGCCATGGGATTTTGCTTCTTTGGAAATGTGGCAATTGCCGCACGACATGCCATCAAGATGCATGGTCTCGAGCGCGTTGCTATTGTTGATTTCGATGTGCATCACGGTAACGGCACAGAAGACATTGTTGACGAAGATCCGAACATTCTGTTTTGTTCATCCTTCGAATACCCACTCTATCCAGGTGGTTACCGAGAGAACGTGAAGAATCAACGGGTTAATGTACCGTTACAGACTGGCACTGGAAGCGCGGAATTTCGAAGTGCCATAACAGAAACTTGGCTGCCGGCGCTGGCTACATTTCGACCACAGTTGATCATCGTGAGTGCCGGTTTCGATGCTCATGCTGAAGACCCTCTTGCCAGTTTGCAACTGCAGGATGCCGATTTTGTTTGGATAACTCAAAAGATTCTAGAGGTCGCTGAACAACACGCAAACGGCCGTGTTGTTTCGATGCTTGAAGGGGGATACGCTCTGTCGGCATTGGGACGATGCGCGTCTGCTCATGTACGTGGGCTCATGAGTGAATAGTTGGGAAGTCTAACTCCTTGAAGCTGGTGTCCAGGTCAGTACAGCCTATTGCAGAACGGGTTCTTCAGCAGATTCGCAGAACGGGTCATTGATGGGATCACAAAAAGGATTTTCATTGGAATCAGCAAATGGATTTTCATCAGAATCAGTAGGTAGATCGTCGATTGACTCTGCAAAAGGGTTCCCAGAAGGCAGGCTGTAGCTAGACGTACCATGATGCTCAGATTGCAAAATTCCTTGTTGGAAGAATAGAAAGGGCTATGTATTCAAATCTGTCAATCGACAAGTCTGATAGCAGTTAGCAAGTTCAGTTCCAGCCCTAAGGACAGATCAGCAATGTTCAGGTCTCGGATTCCCCGGATTTCCTATTAATTGGCTAGCCGAATTGAGCGCTCATGGCTTTGGTAAAGGTATCCAGTTCTGTTGCAGGTAGTTTGTTAATTCCAGCTGCGGCTTTTCGCCCACCCCCTGTTTCGAACTGCCTGCAAAGTTCATCAGCACCCGTTCGGTTGTTTATCGGCGCACGCACACTGACCAGATAGGACCCGTCTTCGAGCTCGCTCAGTAGAGCATGTGCCCTGTCAGGATTCTGCTGCGCAAGTTCATTGGCATAAACGCCACTGATACGACGCGCAAAAGGATCGTTTGGAAATATAAAAATTGCCGTGTTGTTTGTAGAACTTGCCGGTGCTATGGAAACGGCTTTCGCATGGTCACTCTCGAAACCGTTTGCCAGGGTTGAAAACGCATCATCCTCTTCAATAAAAGTGAATGGCGACACATGTGGTTGCACCCGTTTATAGAGTTCTGCCGGGGGGAAGTACAAATCTTCAAGCGTTGAGCCATAGCCGTTGTAGTTGAGCAGAGTGCCCAAAGTCTTAAGTTGCTCAAGCTGTCTATCTGACAGATTTAGAGAATTGGCGGCCATAGTAGCTGTTGTGAGCAAGTTGTCGCCAAACGCAGCAGTCACCGCCCAGGGCAGATGTTTGCCATGGAGTAATTCATTAACAATGAGCCCAGTACACGTTTCTGCGGCTGTGTCGATATAAGTTGTTAAGCTCTCATGCTCTGGGATATCACCAGGAAAATGATGATCGATGTACCTTACAGATGCGCCTGCACTCAGAACACCTAATAAAGCATCGCGATTCTTATCCAATGAAATATCAAGAATCGTTACATCATCATCTGCAGAGGCTTCTACTTGCCTTACCAGGGCAATGTCACGCTTTACGCCTGTGATCAAGACACTGTCTTGCGGATCAGCAAGGCGCAATTGATGCAGGGCACAGATACCGTCGGCATCACCGTTGAAAACGTCAATGGACTTCATTGGGCGTGGCTCCGTTGATTTAGTGTGTTACTAACTGGTTTTAAGTACGCAGTCACGCACAAGAGCAGGGCCGTGATAAATCAGTCCTGAGTAAAATTGCACCAGTGTCGCACCTGCGTCCAGCTTTTCCTGAGCATCGTTTGCGCAACTGATGCCTCCGACCCCGATGAGTGCGGCTTTTGTGCCAATGCGCTGTGCAACAGCTTTGAGCCGATCATTGGCCAATGCTTTTAGTGGTGCACCACTAAGACCGCCTGCTTCGGTTGCATACAGGTGGGTGGATACGGCGTCGCGTTCACTCGTTGTGTTACCCGTAATCACCGCGTCGATTTCGTATGCCAACACCTGTTCGCAGAATTCATCCAGCTCACCATTGGACATGTCAGGGGCAATTTTGACAGCGATAGGTACGTGCTTCCCGTGAGATGTTGCCAGTCGGCTTTGTGCGTTTTTCAAGGATGAGAGCAAGCTCTTCAAGCGGTCCCCTTGCTGTAAATCGCGCAACCCTTGTGTGTTAGGAGATGAGATATTGATTGTGATGTAATCTGCATGGGCATAGACCCTTTCCAGGCAGTGCAGGTAATCGTTCTCGGCGTCATCGAGTGGCGTTATGGCATTTTTTCCAATGTTGATGCCTAGCTTTCCAGAGTATTTTCGTTTTTGCACACGTTCGACCAGATGATCAACCCCAAAATTATTGAATCCCAGCCGATTGATTAACGCGCCGTGCGGTTCCAGGCGGAAGATCCGCGGTTTGGCGTTACCTGTCTGTGGAAGTGGCGTGACGGTGCCGATTTCTAAATGTCCGAATCCCATAGCACCCAGAGCGTCAATATAGTCCCCGTTTTTGTCCAGTCCTGCTGCCAGTCCGACTCGGTTGGCAAATGTCTGTGACAGACAATCCACCTCGCTGCCGGCAACGGCATACTTTTTCGCCAGCAACTTAACGACAGGTTCTCGGCTCATTAGCTTGAGCGCAAGATCGTGGGCCTGTTCGGGGTCCATTTCAAACAAAATGGCACGGCCAACGGAGAAGAGCCAGTCTTTGGGTGGCTTGGAAAAGTGCATGTTTTCCACGGATAGAGTCACGGTAAAGTGTATGGATTGGGTATGCTACACGTTCGATACCAGAACGGTGGCCATGAAACTTTATCCTGACAAATTAGACGCTCATTTGCGCTCAAAATTAGCGCCCGTGTATCTGCTCTACGGTGATGAGCCGTTGCAAATTATGGAATTTGGAGATCAAATTCGTCTGCAGGCCGAAAAGGCAGGTTTCACTGAGCGTCAAGTCATTGTAATTACAGACGACTCTGACTGGTCGACCTTTCGTGAAGCTGCAGACAGCTTCTCGCTATTTGCAGAGCAAAGGCTTATCGAGCTGCGGCTACCAACAGGTAAGCCAGGGCGTGTCGGGAGTGAGGTATTAAAGCAATATTGTGCGTCAGCGCCTGATGACGTGCTGCTGCTAATCAGTAGTGCCAAACTCGATCGAAGTGGCAGCAATAGTGCGTGGTTCAAGGCCATCGATAAGGCGGGAGTGACGATTGCGGTCTGGCCTTTGTCAGCGGCTCAGCTGGGGCCGTGGTTGGTAAACAGATTCCGCGCTGTGGGATTAGTACCGGACAAACAAGCTTTGGGCCTAATCGCAGATCGTGTTGAGGGAAACTTGCTGGCGGCAAGACAGGAAGTTGAGCGTTTGGCTCTTCTCTATCCCGGAGGGGAGCTCAGTAGCGATCAAGTGTTGGCAGCGGTGGGTGACAGTGCTCGGTATTCGATAGGTGACTTATCGCTTGCGGCTCTCAACGGACATAGCGCAAGGGCCTTACGTATCTTGTCAGGGCTCCGTGACGAGGCCGTCAGCGAAGTGCTGATTCTTTGGACGCTGAATAACGAAATTCGTGCGGGTACTAGAACCGCTGAAGCAACCGACGCTGGTGTGTCTGAAGCATCAGCTCTCAAAGGTGCTGGAGTTTGGCAGAATCGCGCTGAGCCTTTGAAAAAAGCTCTTGTGCGTCATTCGGCACGTAACTGGCTTTCCATGCTATCTGCATGCACTACCATCGACCGACAAATCAAAGGCCAGGCCCCCGGATCACACTGGGATGCGCTGGAAGCATTGGTTGCGCAACTCGCGGAAGGCGGCGATGCGCTCATTCACATACATCCGAAAATACCCGCATGAACAAGCAAGATATTGTCGAGCTACTCGACACGACACCAACTGGACAAACAGTGACCATTCAAGGTTGGGCTCGCAGTCGACGCGATTCCAAAGCCGGATTGTCTTTTGTTGCGTTGTACGACGGTACCTGCTTTGATGCTATTCAAATCATCGCCGATAAATCGCTGGGAAATTATGACAGTGAGATACTGAAAATTTCGGCAGGATACGCCATTGAAGTGACAGGTTCATTAGTCGCATCTGAAGGCCAGGGGCAATCGGTCGAAGTACAGGCTACCGAGATTAAAATTATCGGCACAGTCGATGATCCCGAGCAATACCCCATTGCAAAAAAACGGCATACGTTTGAGTATTTACGACAGGTGGCTCACTTGCGCCCACGCACCAATGCTTTTGGCGCAATAAGTCGTGTGCGATCAACCTTGTCCAGCAGCATACATCGGTACTTTAAAGAACGACGTTATCAGTGGGTCAATACGCCAATTATCACTACCAGTGATTGTGAAGGGGCTGGAGAGCTCTTTCGGGTGAGCACACTTGATGCTCTCAATGCGCCAAAGACAGATAAAGGTGTTGTTGATTTTGACAGGGATTTTTTCGCCCGCGAAGCATACTTAACTGTGTCTGGTCAACTCAATGCCGAAAGCTATGCGTTGGCGTTGAGCAAGGTATATACGTTTGGTCCAACTTTTCGAGCTGAAAATTCAAACACCAGTAGGCACTTAGCTGAGTTCTGGATGGTTGAGCCGGAAATGGCATTTGCAAATCTTGAGGACAATGCGAATCTGGCTGAGGATTTCTTAAGGTATCTGTTTACAGCGGTTCTTGAAGAGCGTGAAGATGATATGGCCTTCTTTGCTCAGCGTATCGATAAAGACGCGCTTACGCGTTTACAGCATGTCGCTGAATCTAGCTTCGAACGTATGGATTACACAGATGCTATAACGTTGCTGGAAAAATCTACTAAGAAGTTTGAATACCCTGTGAGTTGGGGCATTGATCTTCAATCCGAGCATGAGCGTTGGTTGGCTGAGGAGCATGTAGGGCGTCCAATCATTCTGCAGAACTATCCAAAGGAAATTAAAGCGTTTTATATGCGTGAAAACGATGATGGAAAAACGGTAGCGGCTATGGATGTTCTTGCGCCAGGTATTGGTGAAATCATCGGTGGCAGTCAGCGTGAAGAACGGTTATCCGTATTGGATGAGAAGCTAAAGGCGCACGGATTACAGGATGAACTGGATTGGTATCGCGATTTACGACGCTATGGCAGTGCACCGCACGCAGGATTTGGCATGGGCTTCGAGCGTGTGCTCAACTACGTGACAGGTATGGAAAATATTCGCGATGCGATACCGTTTCCACGAGTGCCGCGAAGTGCACCGTTCTAGTGATCTATAAAGTGATTGGTTATGAATACAAACTTTGATATAGATTGGAACACCCTACCGGTCCCGGAAGATGATGGTGGAACAGATCATCTAGGTGACAGTCAACTACCGTCAGTTACTCTGACATCCACGGCAGGGACCGATACAGATTTAAGTAAGCAGGCGGGTCTTGTGGTGGTGTATGCCTATCCGATGACAGGCACTCCGGGAGTGCCATTACCGGATGGGTGGGATTTAATGCCAGGCGCCCGTGGTTGTACTCCCCAGTCTTGTGCATTTCGTGATCATGCGGCTGAGCTTGCCGATTTGGGTGTCAGCGCGGTATTCGGACTGTCGACTCAATCTCCAGCTGATCAAGCGGAGGCAGCCTCTCGGCTGGAGCTGCCTTTTTCACTGCTGTCAGACGAATCACTTCGATTGGCTGCAGCCATGCGCCTACCCACCTTTGAAGTAGACGGTAAAACCCTGCTTAAACGATTCACTATTGTGGTGAGAGATGGCGTTGTTGCAAAAGTTTTCTATCCTATATTTCCGCCTGATAGTAATGCATCAATTGTTGTAAAATGGTTGCAAGATCACGCTTAGTTGGGGTCAAATGTGCGAGGCCTATGTTCTGGTTTTTGAGCAATAAGCTGAACAGGTTTAATGGTTAGCCGCTGTATATTTAAATAGTTGATAACCAACTCAGAGTTGTAAGCGTCGCGTGGCTTGATTATGCTGGAGTCTAGAAATTTGCCACATTGAGATAACGATGCCAGTTCTCATAAACGCTAGGAATCAAAAAATTAATAGTTGTAGAGGGTTAGCAAAGCCCACCTCTTCCTTTAAGGGATTTACGATTGTTGAAATTGCCATAGTGCTCGCCATTATTGGATTAATTCTTGGGGGCGTATTCAAAGGCCAAGCACTCATCGATAACGCACGTGTGCGCTCATTGAGTACAGAGGTTGCGGGTATACAAACGGCTTGGTATTCGTTTCAGGAACGCTATAGATCCATTCCCGGTGATTTTTCCAAG
>JBLHWG010000062.1:0-18763 GCA_047629055.1 Halioglobus sp. | reverse complement strand
AGCGTTCACTCTATCCTTTATTGGGGCCGGTACTTCCACGATTGAGATCACTGCGAGTGATACTGAAAATCTCGTCGCGACGCAATCTTTCGACGTGACGGTAAGCAATTCGATAGTGATTCCGCCGAATCAGCCTCCCACCATCACATCGAGTCTGCCATCGGACAAGGATGTCGAAAGCGACAGTACACCATTTGTATTTACGGTTACCGCTACTGATGATGCTCCCGGTGTAACGTTATCTGTTGCATCTAGCAACACCAGCGTAGTAAATGTGAATTCCAGCAGTGCGCCAGCGTTCACTCTATCCTTTATTGGGGCCGGTACTTCCACGATTGAGATCACTGCGAGTGATACTGAAAATCTCGTCGCGACGCAATCTTTCGACGTGACGGTAAGCAATTCGATAGTGATTCCGCCGGTTCTGACGATTAATCTTCCACCTGGGGTTGCTCTAGATGGGGTCATCAGTGGAGATCTTGAATTGATGGTTGATGATATATACACGTTGGGGGTTAGCATCACCGATGAGCAGATTGCAAGTCTGAGCTATGAAACCAGTTCGAGTAATCCATCGGTGGCTACTGGTAGCTTTTCCGCTCCTGGTTCGTTGACTATAGATGCAAGAGATGGCGGAACAGCAACTATTACCTTGGTAGTCACAGACGCCGAGCTGCTCTTAGGAAGTCTTTCCGTGGATGTGGATGTTTCTGTGATCAACATCGCACCTGTTGCGTTTCCAGATTTTCCTATAGTCAGTGTGCAGGGGGAAAGTGTGGTGATTGATGTCTTGTCAAATGATATCGACAGCAACGGTGACGCACTCAGTGTTTTGCTGGACTCGGCTACTTCAGCGCAAGGTAATTCACTGGAATTAATCGGTACCTCAGTCTCCTATCAGCTGCTTGGGGTGCTGAGCTCTAACGACTCATTCGGTTATCGTGCCGCGGATACATCGGGTGCCTTGTCCAATTCGGTTGTGGTTACGTTGAGTCCATCAGATCTGGATGCAGATGGCGTTGTAGACGTCTTGGACAATTGTACTGAATTGCCTAACTCAGACCAGGCTGATATGGATGCTGATCTGATCGGTGACCTGTGTGATGTCGACCCCGACGGCGATGGCGCGCCTGGAATAAGCGGTGTGGCTTTTCAAAGTGGTCGTGAGCTGGTGGAGCTTGAATGCCTGACCTGTCACTTGGGCGGTGTGGCTGGTGCGCCGTTGTTTAACGACGATACAGGGGTTTGGGATGCGCTTATTCTGGCAGCTGGAGGTCAGCCTGAGGATCTCCTAAGTAGTGTGTTGAATGGTAAAGGCGCCATGCCGGCTTTCTCTAGCGACTACAGCACTCAAGAGTTATTGCAGGCCATAAGATACTTGTCGGGTAAAGAAGAAGTCACGGGCGGTGTGGGCACCGAGCTTGTAGACCTTGATCTGGATGGCGTCGTAGATGATTTGGATAACTGCCCAGGGGTGCCTAACGAAGACCAGCTTAATAGTAACGGCAACAGCTTAGGTGATGCTTGTGAACCAACTGCCGACAGGGATGGTGACGGAATTCCATTTAGTTTGGACAATGATGATAGCAATGCAGGTCGATTGCTAGCTACGTATCCAAACACCAGCAACAGCACTGTTTTCACCAGTGCCAACACACTACGTCTAGGGCAGATTGCCGCCGCTGTAGCGCAAGCCAATGAATATCGGCAATTAGCCCTAGTTCTGTCCGAGAGCTCGTTTGCCCAAGGGGTAAGCCTGGCGTTCCCAGGTGTTTCTGTCATGACTGATTCTCAGCACAGCACTCTTATGGGAGTGATCAATATTCGTGCGGAGGCTGTATCAGGCGAAGCTGAAATAATTATCTGGCTCAGTTCCAATCTACCGCTCGATCCTGTCATTCGATTGTTCGATACTAACAGTGGTCTGTGGAGTGACTTTTCACTGGCGGCAGGTCGGTTCGCAAGTGCGCCTGCGATGGCCGGCGGTTGTCCGGTCAGCGCCAGTTCAAACTATCAGGCCGCTCTGTCGGCAGGGCTGCAATGTGTGCGCCTGAATGTGCAGGATGGCGGTGCTAATGATGCAGATGGCATAGTCAATAATCAGGTGGAGTTGATTTTCGACTTAGCTCGTAAAGTGATTGAGGGCCGCGGTCCAGTCACTGTCGAGCTTAATCCGACTAAAAGCGGCGGGGGCTCCGCTGGACCCTTGGTTTTTGTTATCTTGCTGCTTACTCGTCTGCTTACTGTGCGCTGGCTCACATCTAAAACGCAGGCTTGAAAAGCCGAATTTATTGATTCGGAAACAGCATGAGTTGATGCTGTAGCTATAGGGTGACATGTAGGTACTTCTAACTTAATATTGCGAAGTATGAAGGTATGTTAACAATCGTTGAAGTTGTATAGTATAAACATGGGTCAATGACTCTTGTATCAATGGATAGATAGTCCGCCAAGGATTTCAGCAGTTATACTAAGCTCGAGGTGATGTTGTTATGCAGTCAATAGCGATAAATGCGGATACGCGCATATGTCAGTTGGCCTTACGCCATTTCAAAATTCTGAGTGGGCTTTTTCTGATCTTTTCGGGGATTGGTGTAGCCGAGGCACGACCGGATAACTGGGAAAGTTCAGCACGATCCTACGTCCAGAATAGCGGATCGTTTTCTTGTGTTGGCTGTCATGGTGCTACCGAAGTGCCAACGCTCAACATGTCGGCGCCTAGCTCGGTTCCCTTCAATGTCTCAGAGGTTGTGATTGAATTGAATGGGTTTGGCACCCCTGATCCCACAGAACATTTCGCATTTTGGCAATATCAGACTTTTGGCAGCAATGGAGAGCTTTTAGCCGACGGAAATCTGCTAAGAGATGTTGGCAACGCCACAAGCCACCCTATCAGGTTCGACACAGACGACGACCAGATCACTGTGCGTTATTGCCTGCTCGATGGCGTCGCTACCAACGGTTCCAGTAATCGTTTTTGGAATTGTGGTACCGAGACGGTAACTCGTGATGCCCGACCCAATGTGGCTCCAACGATAACGTCGTCAAACCCAGGTAATCGCTCACTACAAACTGGAGGCGCTGGATTTGATTTTACCGTCACCACAACCGACGATAGTGGGACACCGACAGTTTCGGTCAGCTCATCAAACCCGCAAAATGTCTCAGAAACTAGAAACTCAGCAAATAGTTTTACGCTGAACCCTGTGAGTTCAGGTCAATCTACGATTACTGTTACGGCGCGGGATAGTGCTGGTTTGACGAGCACGCAGAGTTTCAATGTTGATGTTCAAACGAGCATCGTCAATCAGCCACCCAACATCGCATTAAACAACGGCGCCAGTGGGAGTCTTGAATTAATAGCCGGTGACGTGACCACCGTAGGGGTGAGTATCACTGATGAGCAAATCGGCAGCCTGACCTATGCCACGAGCTCAAGTAACTCAGGTGTTGCCACTGGCAGCTTTTCTGCTCCGGGTACCCTAAGTGTTAATGCGATAAGCGTTGGAACAGCAACCATTACGTTGTTAGTAACAGATGCTGAACAGCTCACTGCTACTCTATCTGTCGATGTGACTGTGTCCACTAGCAACGCGGCACCAGTGGCGACAGCAGATGCACTTGTTTATAGCAATCAGGAAGCAAGTCAGGTGTTTGATGTGTTGTTAAACGACAGCGACAGCAACGGCGATGCACTGAGTGTTGTGCTGGATGCAGCGACTTCATCGCAAGGTAATGCACTGCAATTAAGTGGTAACTCGGTGTCCTACCAGTCACAAGGGGTGCTGACCTCTAACGACTTCTTTAGTTATCGCGCTCAGGATCCATCCGGTGCCTTGTCAGGTTCGGTTGTTGTCACGCTCATCCCATCAGATCAGGATGGCGATAACATTGTCGACGCCTTGGACAATTGTTCTGTATTCCCTAACCCGGATCAGAGCGATATGGATAGTGATTCGATTGGGGATCTGTGTGACCCCGACGGCACTCCTGGCGCTGCTTTCGTAAGTGGCCGTCAATTAGTGGAGGTTGAGTGTCTGACCTGTCATTTGAACGGTGTTTCTGGGGCGCCGTTGTTCAACGATGATGCGGATTGGGATGCGCTTATTCAGGCCGCCGGTGGGCAAGCTGAGGATCTGTTGGGCAGTGTGCTGAATGGTAGGGGCTCTATGCCGGGCTTCTCGAACGCTTATAGCACGCAGGATCTGCTACAAGCCATCAGGTACCTCTCGGGTGAGGAAGACACGGGCGATGTACCGCCAGGCGCGATAGTAGACATTGATCTAGATGATGTCGCAGATGATTTGGACAATTGCCCCACTGTGCCTAATCGAGACCAACTTAATAGCGATGGTAATAGCCTAGGCGATGCTTGTGAGCCAACTGCCGACCGGGATGGTGACGGAATTCCGTTTAGTTTGGACGATGATGATAGTAATGCAGGTCGATTACTAGCAACGTATCCGAACACCACTAACAGCACTGTCTTTACGAGTGCCAACACGCTCAGTCTAGGGCGGGTAGCGAGTGCAGTGGCAGAAGCCAACAGATTTCAACAAATAGCCGTTGTTTTGCCTGAAAATGCGTTTATCCAAGGTGTTAGCGATGTGTTCCCTGGTGTTACTGTCATGACTGATACTCAGCACAGCAGTCTTATGGGCATCATCAGCCTTAGAGCGCAGACAACGTCTGGCGAAGCTGAAATTATTATTCGGCTTAATTCTAATCTACCGCTCAATCCAGTCATTCGATTGTTCGACACCAGCAGTGGTATGTGGAGTGATTTTTCGATCGCTGCATTGGGTCGGATCGCCAGTGCGCCTGTGACGGCTAGCGGTTGTCCGGTCAGTACCAGTGCCAACTACCAAGCGGGTCTGACGGCAGGGCAGCGATGTGTGCGTTTGAATGTGCAAGATGGAAGCGCTAATGATGCAGATGGCATTATCAATAGTCAGGTGGAGTTGATATTCAACATAGCTCGGAAAGCGCTGGATGACAGTGGGCCTGTTACTGTAGTTCTTAACCCAACTAAAAGTGGTGGAGGCTCAGCTGGACCTTGGATTTTAGTTATGTTACTGATGACACGCCTGTTATTATGCAGTGGTTCACTTATTAGGACACGACGATGAGAAAACGCCTTATTTATACGGCTATATTCGCTAGCACGCTGCTGTCGCTTACCGTTTCGGCAGCCGGCTTGACAGGCATAGATCTCAAGTTAATAAGTGATAGCAATCCCGCCAAAGCAGAGTTTGATCGGGATATAGAAGCCACGTCATCGTTCCAGGGTAGAGTCAGTGGCAACCTTTACTCGCGTCCATTGAGTAACGATGAAGTCGTTAGTAGTGGTATCTCGATAAACGGTTCTGCCAGCTATGAGCACAATGCGGACATTGAAGGTTTAGGAGAATCACGTTATCGCGCTAGCGTGGACTGGTTTCGTGAAAATAAAAAAGGCGCAGGGACACCCTTTGTGCGGCTGGGTTTGGGTACGACCTACATCGATTCACAAACAGAGCGGCGTGATGGTATCGCCATAGATTTAGGTGCTTCTATCAATTTCCAGCCGACGAATTTTTTCGATGCGACTTTGGGTCTCCAGACGGCTGTGACAGATGCAGAAACCGCTGTTTTTGATACTACAAAATCAACCTTGTTCGCCACCGCCAACTTCTCACCCATCCCGAAGTTGGTGTTACGTACGGGTCTCCGAGTAGTTTTCGGAGACGAAGTATCCTCGGCGACACCTACGCTCAACATTTTTAACAATGCGGAAGTCATCGAACCCGACGAGGCGTTTGGTGGTGTGCCTGCAGATCGTTTCGCCTACCTTCTGGGGGCTACTTCCACCATTGCGGAATTAGGCGCTGGTTACGGTATTACGGATAGAGTGAAGGCCAACATTTTATACCGTTACGTCAGCACAGAGGCTGATGGTGGTATCAGCTATGACCGCAGCCTTGTCGAATTCACCATCGGAATTGACCTGTGATTTCCGCTCACTCATTCTTTAAGGTGCCCGATGTGATGAATATGCCTCTAAATATAATGAATAAAAAAACGCTGTTGGTGCTTATCCTGGCTAGCGTCGCTCTCGCTGGATGTCGTGGCGCCGATGAAACAGATATCATCGATCCGCAGTTTCCGGCAACCAATGATCCAGACGCTTTTATTCAATTCCTGAACCCGCGACCAGGTGTGCCGGAGGTCGGAGCGGTTGATGGTGAAATTAATAATGTGGAGGATTTTCCAGAAGCCTACTACAACACCATTGATCCAGATCGCACACGCAATTCGTTACTCAAGTGGCAATTCGCAAATGGTTTTGCAAATGAAGATGGAACAGTGCTTGCCTGTGATCCGCCTGACTGCGTAAACGTTAAGTTTCGGGATGCCAAAGACTTGGGGTATGGCCGAGATATGTTCATGCGGTGGAATAAAGGCACGGGTGATGTAGCGGTTTATGTCAAAAATTATCTGGTCAGAGCTGATGGGCTAGATATACCGTATGGTCCAGTTAATTTGGAAGCCTTGATCAATGACGACGAGCAGTGGAATTTTGGTGTCAATGCCATTGAGTTCAGCGCTTTCCCACACGGCGGTGACAAGAAGTTCACCAAGTTCTATAACTTCGCCGGTGATGGCAACCTTACTAATGATGTCAGCGGTACTCAACAGCACCGTGTCGATCTAGACCGAAGGGGCGATAAGCCAATGCCCACCACGTGTATCGTCTGTCATGGCGGTCGTGGGGAGACACTGGTTTATAGGGCTGCTGATGGAAGGCTGAAAGTTGCGCCGTCATTGGTGGGCGGTATAGCAGGGGACGTTCAGGCACAGCTTCAAACTATCGAGTTTGACACTCTACAATTTGGTGACGTGCCAGGATTCACAGCCGACGAAAATAAGAACGGTATCCGTTTGATCAACGAAGCTATTCTGTCTGCCTATGAGCATCGCAAGCAGGAGTTCACTGGCCACGGTGATTGGAAGGCGGATCTAGCTATCGAAATTTTAAGTGGGCGCTATGCAGGTGACGACTACAGAGACTTCGTGCCAGCTGAATGGTTAAATAATCAGGATTTGTACCGGTCATTAATGGGGCCTAACTGTATGGTTTGTCATGCCTTGCGTGGCACAAGAGCCAACGATTCGGGTGCTTTTCCTACAGCTAGCGGTTTTCTTAGCTATGCGGCTCGGGTGGAACACCTGATTTTTGAGCAGGGAAAGATGCCTTTGGGGCTTTTGAATTACTCGGATTTTTGGGGTGAGAGCGTGGGTAGCAACAAAGACCCAGCCACCATGGCGACGGCTCTTGGTCTTACCAACCGTGTAGATGCAAACAACAGAGCTATTCGTCCGGGAGCACCGGTTGCTGTTATCGCCGCACCGCCAATAGCTACAGGCTTTGATGCCAGCGGTGCTCCAGTTGATATCGCGATAACCGGTTCAGGCAGCGCTTTCGCGACGACCATGGGATATCGATGGACTGCGATTCCTGAGAATCCTGATAGCACGGCCACTGTGACTGGTATTGCTGGACCTGCTGTACTTAGGGTCAGTGATGCTGGAAACTATACGTTAAGCCTGACAGTTGATGGCAAAAACGGCGGTAGTGACACTGACACTGTAACTGTTGAAGTAAGAAGTGCTAACGACGGGGGTACGCCAGGGGCGGAGATAACCTATTTTGGTACAGATGGCATCAATGATCTGTTGTCCGCTAGTGGTTGTGTTGGATGTCATGCGCCGACGGGTACGAACCAGACTTACTCCAAATTACCTGTTCATTTCGTAGCGTGTCGGCGCTCTGAATATGACGATAACGAATTTTTGTATCGAAGTGTGCTGGCACGGGTGAATTTCGACTCGCCGTTGGATAGTATCTTCCTGAGGAAACCTAGCAACGGAGCAACAGACCCTTTCAATCGGGCCGGTACTGTAATATCGCGATACCATGCAGGTGGGAATCTTTTTCAAGATACCGAAACCGGCAATGCTGGTTATAGCAAGATTCTCAGTTGGATACTAAACGGTGCAGCTTCAGGAGTCATACCGCCAGCAAGCGAGATTGACACTAACGCTGCTGCTTGCGCAGCACTGCCCCAGTAATTCATGAGCAAGCTGAATAAAACCAGCGATACTTTATCGCTGGCAAATATCGAGTTTTTCAAGGTGTTTTCTGCCAACGCGATTGCCAATTTGGAACGGGCGGCAACGCTGCGCAAGTTTCGGAAAAACACTCATATTATTGTCGTGGGTGAAGAGAGTCACGCGGCATATGTGCTGGTTGAAGGTAGTGCATATGCCTTTACTGATGATGATGATGGAAACGAGTTGATTATTGCTTCGTTTGTTAAAGGCGATTGTTTCGGGGAGTTGGGATTGCTCGATCACCAGTCGCGTACAGCCAACGTCATAACCACCAGTGCGTGCCAGTGCCTGGTGATACCCAAGGCCGAAATGAATCACGAGATCATGAAGGAGCCAGAAGTGACACAGGCGATTATTTTTTATCTGGTAAAGCGCATTCGCGGAATGACAGACGATCTCAGTTGTCTTGGTTTAATGGATGTATATGGTCGGCTTGTAAGGGCCCTCAACGGAGCGACAACATTGCAGGAAGACGGCACCCGTAGTACGTCGCGTATCACGCATCAGGAGTTGGCCAGTCGGGTGGGATCTAGCCGAGAGATGGTCAGTAAGATATTGAAAGAGCTGCGTGTTGGCGGTTATATTTCAATAGAAAATCACACTGTACGCATTCATAAGGATTTGCCAGATCGCTGGTAGCTACCATGAGCTCACAAATACTGACGGTGTTGTTTGCTGATTTGGCAGGCAGCACACATCTGTACCAGACCAAGGGAGATGTGGAAGCTCATCAGTGCGTAAGTGATTCATTGCAGTGCATGCGCATAGCCGTGGAGCGGCATAGGGGTACATTACTTCGAACAGTCGGTGATGCGGTGCTAGCCAGTTTTGAGCAGGCAGATGCAGCGTACCTTGCATCAGTGGATATCCAAGGCGAACATCAAACTCTTAATTTGTCTGTTCGCGTGGGTTTTCATCATGGGCCAGTTATTCCCGATGGGGGGGACATCTATGGCAACACCGTCAACTTGGCAGCTAGAGTTGCAGCGTTTGCCCAAGCGAATGAGATATGTACGACAGAGGATACCGTTGCGCAATTGTCAATTCGACACCGTTCCTACGCCTTATTCCTCGATAACGTAGATTTTAAGGGAATGAGCATCCCAATGCCGGTTTATCGAATTCAATGGGCGGATGATGATGCAGAGACGGCCATTGTCGCGGCTGTCAGTAGAACGAAGCGTTATCAAAGCAACCTTGTACTCGACCTAATGATTGGTGCGAAACGCGTGCGTGTCGACGCTGAAAACCGCGTAGTCACTTTCGGTCGTTCAGTCGAAAACGACGTTATTATTGACAGTGAATCTGCCTCGCGAAATCATGCAAAAATTGAATTTGTCCGGGGGCGTTTCCTGATTCAGGATTCCAGCACCAACGGCACTTATTTGATTCGAAGCGGATTTCCCACTGAGTTCATTCAACGGGAATCTGCTTCACTGGATAACTTCGGAAGTATTGGGTTCGGCTTTGTTCCTGATTCTGGGGCACAGCATGTCATAGAATTTCGGTGTACAACAGTGTCTAATTGATGGCAGATGTTGATCAGAATAGGGAAAACTCTGTAATGACATGGAATTTGCTGTGAATAATAACTTAGCCCATGCGAATGAGGGCCAACGAGCGGGCAGAATTCGGGCAATATTAGTTACTTCACACTATTAGTTCGGGTTCGTGGAGAGTAGGTTTGAAAATTCGTCGGAAACTCGGCGTTCTTATTAATCACAGTCAGTATCTACCGCTACCGCGGATATACTGCAAACAGGTTTCGTGGTGAGTCACATCCAATGGTAGATGATAGAACTTCACTGATGTCAGCTCGAGCGCTGGCCCCAGGACATGAGATCCTTTGGTACACGATTGATCGTGTATTGGGTCAGGGCGGTTTTGGCATCACCTATCTGGCACATGATCGAAATCTGGATCGGGCCGTCGCGATAAAGGAATATCTGCCCACCTCGTTTGCATACCGTGACCAGAACTATACCGTTAAGCCCATCACCAGTGACCATGGAGATAATTTTTCGTGGGGCCTGAGCAGCTTTTTGAAGGAGGCACAGACGTTAGCACGCTTTAATCATCCCAATATCGTCCGCGTGCAGTCTGTATTTGAGGAAAACAGCACCGCTTATATGGTCATGGAGTACGAGCACGGTCAGGAGTTAGCCGCGATATACAAGAGCAGCAAAGAATTGGAGCAGCCGTTTTTTGAGAAAATATTTCTTCCCATCATTGACGGACTAAAAGAAATTCATAAGTTTGACTTTATTCACCGGGATATCAAGCCTGCAAACATATATATCCGTGAGGACGGTAGCCCTGTGTTAATTGACTTTGGTTCCGCACGGCAGACGACTTCGCAACAAACCAGCGAGATTACTGCTTTGGTTAGTCAAGGCTACACACCGCTAGAACAATACAGCCCCAATTATGGCGATCAAGGGCCCTGGACTGACATTTACGCCTTGGCTGCAACGATATATGAGGGTATTGTCGGCAAAAAACCCGATGAGTCGCTTAGCCGGTCGGCCTGCCTCATGCGTTCTAAACCTGATCTTCTTGCGCAGCTTGACGCGAATGTTTACCAGGGGTTTAGTCAGCGTTTTCTTAATGCTGTGTTTGCCGGCCTAAAATTGGAGCCTGAAGGGCGGCCACAGAGCTTGGAAGGTTGGTATGAAATCTTTCAGCACGGAGAGGATGTATTTGATCCCATGCCCGCACCCAGCGGGTTTACTGCATTAGTAGATTCAGATAGAACAATGCTGCAGCCTCGGAGTGCACCACCTACGCCTGCCTCCACCCTTCAGGACTTTGACGGTTTTGATGAATTGGTGGCTGGCAGTTCTTCTGGTTTTGAAGATGAGCCAGATCCTTTGGCGGACTGGCCAAGCGAGACTAACGCAGACCCCTTTAACCCAGCTCCCAGCACTGCTTCTAGAGCAGATACTAGTGACCAGCGTAACCCGCCACCGGCTCAAGTGAGCCGTCCGCCAGTAGATGATATTCTCAATTTTGATGACGACGACGATATAAAGCCAGAGTCACAGCTTCGAAAAAAGAAGTCTGAGGGGGCAACGCCAACTCCTGGTAAGGCAAAGAAGGGTGAGGGTAAAAAGAGCTCTGGATTGGTAGTAGCCGCAGTAGCTGTCTTGGGTATTTTGGGTGCTGGCGGTGCATACTTTTTCTTAGGCGCGAACTCATCGCCTTCGGGTCTGAACGCCGCAGCTCTGAGCAAAATGCCCAAGCCACCGCAGGCATCTGTGATCTCCTTGCCAGCAGCAAACGCACGCGCTCAACTAGAAGACATGGTAAGTTTGGCGCCGTTGTTAGCACAGGCGCATGGACTCAACGCAAACGATCCCGCATTGTTAAATACCATTCGTGCAACAGAAGCGAGCTTGTTATCAATGGCAACGAAGTGGAATGCCACTAACCATACAGAGATAGCCAAGAAAATTAGCGCTGTATCCAGTGCGTTGCCGGCGGCTGTACATGACCAAGATCGTATTCAGCGTATTCTGGCTGCGTCTGATCAGGTGTCGGCCTATGGCCAAGTGCTAGCCTTGCTGGATGATAAACGCTACCTACAGCCTGCTGGTAATTCGGTATTGGATAAAATTACATCGGTCAGTGCTAATGATTATCAGAAACTGAAGAGCTCCGCGCAGTGGGAGCAAATGATGTCAGAGTTTTCTCGTATTGCGCTGGACAAACTTGCGCAATCAGAGTTTGAGGATGTGGCCAGACTGACCGAAGCCGCCTTGACGATGGACCCCAAGGAGTCTGGGTTCAATGCATTGAAAATGTTTTTGTCTGGGTCTTAGTAATGATTGGGTTTCATTGTAAGGTCGCGCTTAACACCATGAAAAATCATCGGTGTACGGAGTAAGAATGCCAGTTGAATTCTCGTTGTGCTTTCGTCATCATAATGTCGCAGAAAACCACTCACATGTGGCCATAACGGTAACCATTGATAAGGTGATATCAGGGGCGTAGGGAGTTTCATAGGTGCTTGAATCTCTAACTCTCGTTCGTCCTACACTTCAAGGTCTATACCGTTGCTTTGACTTTTTTATCAAGTTCGGGAATACATCACCGTGCTTACCTATTATTACTATGCACGCCGAGTGTAAAGGACCTACATGTTTAATACAGGCTTGGTACACGCATTGACACAAGGAAACTAGGGAATTATGTTTATGAAGAATTTCTACAAAGCTGCGCTGATATGTATGGCGACCACATTTAGTACAACGGCTATGAGTCAAGACTTACCAATCACACCGGCGCCTGAGGGCGCAGCAGTGATGATCGTATCTCCACAGGAGGGTGCCACTGTCGAGAAGGAGTTCACTGTCATCTTTGGCCTTGAGGGTATGGGTGTTGCCCCGGCTGGAATTGATGTAGCAGGTACTGGCCACCACCATCTACTGGTTGATCAAGCAGAACTTCCGCCAGCTGGTAAGCCTATGGGGAACCCACCTATGCATTTTGGTAAAGGCCAAACACAAGTCACACTGACGCTAGAGCCAGGCACACACACATTGCAATTGATCATGGGCGATAAATTCCACGTGCCTCATGAGCCTGCTGTCGTGTCCGGGAAGGTCACAATAACGGTGAAATAAAAGGCGTGAACGTAAAAGCTATGAAAAGAGGTCGCGGGAATAAAATTTGATACTCCCATCCTCTTTTCCGCTCTGCGATGTTGCTAAGTTAATAAAAATACCCGTCGACGACATAAGATGCTGTAAATCCTACGGCGGCAACAATTGCTATCGTGAGAGGCATTGTGCCTGCGGGTATCTTTCGAATTTTATTGGTAATCAACACCCCAGCCGCCAACAGGCAATACAGCAATGCGGTGCCTAGCAAGCCGATAGATGCACCGAAGCCGAACGCCGAACTACCTGTATTTGCGGCCTCATCTGTAGGTGAGTGCAGTTTTAGTCCATCGGGGTTTTTGTCAACTGCCCAATTGCCGATATAAATGGCAACAAAAATCATGGCTGCTATAAGCGCAATGATGACAAGAATTTTTTTCGAATTCATTTTTTAAGTCAATAAGGGGACGGAGGAATTAAATATTATTGCACCTTAACGACTTTCATTGCTTCCGCAAGCTGTATTCCGTTCCCTTCATCAATCAATCACCATATCTGCAGCCGTAACAAACGCAACGATAGCTACTTTTTGCTCACAGCCTTTGACCGATATTAGCTCTTTTGTACCTCCAGGAACGGGTAAGTTAGCCGCTTAGATTGTAGCCTCTGATACAACTAACTGACAGTCCAGTTCTTTGCAAGCACTCTCAAGTCTGCTTTCTGTATTTACCATGTCGCCAAGTGCTGTGATCCGCTGTGCAGCGCCGGACCCACCTTTAACACCAATACGGCCAAGAATGGCGGGACCGGTATGAATGCCGATCCCGATGTTTAAAGGTTTGTCCAAATCTGCTGCTAGAGACTGATTGATTGAAGATAAAACCAAGTCCATAGCTTTGGCCGCCACTAGAGCGTCACGGGCGCCTTGAGGGAGAGTCTTTTCGATGCCGAAAATCCGCCATGATGCCGTCGCCTAAAAATTTGTCCACATAACCGCCAGTGTCTGAAATAGCCTCTGACATTTGTCCTAAATATTGATTAAGTACAAACACGACATCGTAGGGCAGCTTGTTTTCAGACAATGACGTAAATCTGCGAATATCTGCAAACATGACAGTGATGGACTGATCAACGCCGCACAGATACTTATCGCTTATCGCAGCATCACTTAAGGCAATTTTTCGTACTGGAAGTAGGGTGGCGACTCGAATGTTCTGCGTTGGCCTCAATTGGCATGCTAATCGAACATTGCCCCCGCTTCCGGATCCCGCGCCAACACGATTCAGCACGCGTTGTTCGGCCTCGTCTGGCTCGGTTAATGTTATCGAGGCCCTCCATCACACGGACACTGCAAGTTGAGCACCTAGCTCTACCGCCGCAAACAGAGGCGTGAGGTATGCCATGAATGCGACTGATATCTAGTAATGTCGGGCCAATTTGGTTTGTAATGCTAGGCCCGTGGGCATAGGTGACTCTGACAGTTGGGCCCAAGCGACCATAGAGGGTACGAACCAAACGATAAGCAATGGCAATAATGGCTACAGCCGTCCAGACAGAGATGCTTATTGCGTTGTCCAGGGCGGCTACTTGTTCTGATGTTAGCCGAGTGTAGTAATGGTATTTGTCAGAGAGTAGTCGACGACTGGCGCCAGCATCATGAGGCCAGAGCATGGCCAAGATAGTAGTGTAATCGTTCTGAATTCCGTAAAATCGACGCGCGACACGTGTAGCAAATATATGAGGGATCAAGAGAATCGGAATAGAGAGCCCAAATACGAGTTGGACACCCGCTACCATACTCATCCGCCATGAACGTCGCAGTATAAATTTTTGCAGCGCGAAGAAAATGTGAATTAGCAAAGAGCCTGCTAGTATTGATGAACCCAGCTTGTTTCGCCAAATTGAAAATCTAAGCGTCTGTACAGCTTCCATCGCTTCGATAGAATTTAAGCCCACGGCATGATTCGCCAAATGGCCTGCCACAAACGTGAACAGAATAAGACCCGAGATCAGCCGTGCATTCTTGGGCCAGGGGAGACGACGTTGGTTTTGTTGATTAGCGGGCTGGTCTGTCTTTATTGTGTTACGTGATTAGTCCCATTATCTATACAGCTATACGAACATCAATGCCTTTAAGTAGAGTATCAAAATCGCTGCTAGGGTTGCGATTTGTAATCACGATATCGCCTATCTTCAGAGGGGGTTGTCTCACCACTGGCCTTTGCTGTTGCGGTGCAAACTTAGAATCATCCACGGCCATAATCGCCCGGGTTGCAATCCTGAGCATGGCCGTGGCGATATCCACTTCGCATTGCTCATGTACTAGAAATCCCCTCTGTGCGTCTACCATGGATGCCGAGAGCACAGTGTAGTCAACCTGCATGCGCTCAATAACATCAAACGCTGAGCGATCAAATGCCGCCCCATCGTGATCCCGAAGTTGTGTGCCTGCCATGGATACTTTGTTACCAGGGATGATCGCAAGTGTGCTTGCAACAAAAGCTGAGTTCGTCACGACAGTCAGTTTTCGTCGTTTGCACAGTGCTTGCGCGATAAAGCCAGACGTCGAACCGGTATCGATAGCAACACTAGAGTCATCTTGGATAATTTCAGCTGCTAATCTTGCAATGGCTACCTTTGCCTCGCGATTCTGGTTCATACGTGCCAAAAAAGGTGGGTCGGACGCGATTCGATTCGACACCAAAGCACCGTGCACTTTGTTAATACGGCCCGCTTCTACTAGTGGCTGCGTCACTCGTCGAATGGTTTGCCCGGACACGCCCAACATCTGCGAGAGCTCCACCACCGTGACAGTTCCGCGCATATCAACAGCGTGCAGTATTTGTGTTTGGTATTTCGACATAGCCGCTCACTATACCCCCGCACCTGTCGAAAGAAATTCCATAAAGGCTTGGTATTCGCCTCGATATCTACAAACACCATCGAATAACAACATAATTCAACAAATTAATTGAAAATATGTTGAGAATAGTTTAAATAATGTTGGAATTGTTATTTTTTGGACGGTACCGTGGCGCAGCACGCAGCAAAACATCTCATAGTGGGTGGGGGTATTCTGGGGTGCTCCATTGCATACCACTTGACCCGAATGGGCGAAAAAGACGTTGTTCTGCTTGAACGGGCGGGTTTGACAGAAGGCGCCACATGGCACGCCGCGGGGTTGGTGGGCCAGCTTCGATCGTCGCGAAATACGACGCGTATGCTCAAAAAGTCGGTTGAAATGTATGATCGACTCCAGAATGAGGAGGGTCTCCAATTTGATTGGAAAAAAACAGGCTCCTTGCGACTGGCTGCAACAAGCCAGCGGTTATTAGAAGCAAAGCGGTTAGCCACTATGGCTCGAAGCTTTGACTTGGAAATGCAAATCATTAGTCCGTCGGAAGCAAGAGATTTGTTTCCGTTGATCGAGCAAAAGGGATTAGAGGGCGCAGCATTTATCCCCTCTGATGGTTATGTTGATCCAGCGTCCTTGTGCCAGGCTGTTGCCGCAGCTGCTCGCAAGCAGGGTGCGAACATCCATCAGAATGTCGAGGTGTTGGATTTCAACATCACAGATGGCAGGATCACGTCAGTTGAAACCAGTGAAGGTCTCTGGGAGGCCGACACCATTATTTTAGCCAATGGGATGTGGAGTCGCGAGCTAGCAGCGAAATTGGGTCTCACAATTCCTGCCTGCGCGGTTGAGCACCAATACATCGTTACTGAGTCGACGGGTATGGAAATTGGCCATTACCCAACACTACGTGATCCTGAGCGACTGGTTTACTACAAGCCTGACGTTGGTGGTCGCTTGGTCGTTGGTGGCTATGAAGAAGGTACGAAACCTTTCGGTGACAAAGGTATTCCAGGTGAATTCGTTCGCCAGCTTTTGCCGGAAAATCTTGATCGGTTTTTGCCACTGGCTGAACTTGCCGGGCAGGTGACGCCCATCATCAACGAAGTAGGAATCCGTCAGGTCATCAATGGGCCTATTCCGTATTCCGCTGACGGTGATTTCGTAATGGGGTGGCAACCCGGATATAAGAATCTGATGCTGGCAACGGGATTTCTATACGGCATTGCAGCCGGTGGTGGTGCCGGGGAGATCATTGCAGAATGGGTTGTTGATGGTCGGCCATCCTTGGACGTGTGGCCTTTGGATGTGCGGCGTTTTGGTCCTCACCATGGTACCCGGGCATTCATGTATCCACGTGCAGTCGAACATTACGCTTACCACTACAAAATGCGATACCCCGGACAGGAATATGAAACGGTTCGACAGATACGCCTTTCACCACTGTATCAAATACTAAAAGATCAGGGGGCAGTTTACGGGTCCAAAAATGGATGGGAGCGTCCATTATGGTTTGCGCCTGAAGGCGTTGAACCTATCGATCAGCTTGATTTTCTGAACCCGGGCTGGATGAAATTCGCAGCCGAAGAACACAAGGCCGTTCGTGAACGCGTGGCGTTGATCGACCAAACAAGTTTTGCGAAATTCGAGATCATAGGGGCTGGAGCACTGGCTGCATTGCAGTGGTTGTGTGTATCCAATATGGACAAACCTATTGGATCGATCATTTACACCCAAATGTGTAATGAGGCCGGTGGGATTGAAGCCGATGTTACTTTCTTTCGTCTGGCGAATGACAGGTTTTATATGGTGACAGGGTCAGGCTTTGGTGTGCGTGATAGCGACTGGATTAAACGCCATATACCAGAGGATGGTTCGGTCTATGTTGTCGAGGTTACTAGTGCGTTCGCTGTATTGAATATTGTGGGTCCAAGATCACGTGACGTTTTAGCAGTGTCAGAAAGCGATGTGTCAGACAGCGGTATTCCGTTTTCAAGCACCCGTGAGATAATCATTGGCACCGCAACTGTGAGAGCTGCGCGTATTGGCTATGTCGGTGAGCTTGGCTATGAATTGCATATCCCGAGTGAATTCGCAGTGCATGTTTATCAAATACTATGGGAGGCTGGGCAGATACATGGCGTTGCCAATGTTGGGTATCGTGCAATCGAAAGCCTGCGTATGGAAAAAGGCTATATTTATTGGTCTAGTGATGTGAGTCCGGATTACACACCATTTGAGGCTGGGCTTGGCTTTAGAGTACATATTAATTCGAAAGGGAACTTCATTGGCCGTGAAGTACACGAGGCACAAAAATCAGGAATGTTAGAGCGCAAACTATGCACATTCGTCTATCCGGAATATCTACCATTAAGCGGTGGTGAAACAATTTTACTAGACAATGCAGTTGTGTCGCTTGCAACATCAGCAGGCTTTGGTCATACGGTCGGTCACACTATTGTTCGTGCTTACTTGAATAAAGAACATTGGGGCGTGCAAGATTTTATGCTAGAAGTTTTCGGTGTTCAGTACGCAATCACTAGAGCGGAAAGTCCGCTATATGACCCAGAAAACAAAGCGTTGAAAAGCTAGGAGAAATTCATGACTGAGTATGCCGATAGAGTGATGTGCGCATTACGTGAGGTAGAACAATTTTCGAATGTTGAATCTGCCGACAGTATTACTCGCCTCGGAGGACTAACCAACTTGGTCCATCGCGTTGAGGTGGGTGAAACATCAGTGATTGTACGAATTTCGGGAGAAGGTACGGAGGAATACATAGATCGTTCGGTTGAGCTTCACAACGCGTTTGCTGCGGCACGTGCAGGTGTATCGCCTGAAGTTTTGTTTGCGCGGCCTGAAACGGGATTGATGATTTCTCGAACGGTTTTAGACATCAAAACTATGTCGCCTGCATTGTTTCAAACACGTGCCGGATCACCTGCACGGGCTGGCAAAGCACTTAGTAAACTACATAATTCGGGCGAAGTGTTCGAGTTCCGATTTGAACTGTTTTCGATGATCGACGACTACCTGAAAATTCTTGTCACAAAAGACGTTGATCTTCCAGAGGGTTATCATTCAGTTGTCGACGCTGCAAAACCAATTAAAGAAATACTGTCGCAAGCTGATGTGCCGCTAGCACCGTGTCATT
>JBLHWG010000061.1:0-18855 GCA_047629055.1 Halioglobus sp. | reverse complement strand
ACTACTTCAGCTGCCTCATCGGTAGTTTCTACTGCCGTTTCAGTCACTTCTTCAGTTGCAACCTCTACTACTTCAGCTGCCTCTTCGGTAGTTTCTGCTGCTGTTTCAGCCGCTTCTTCAGCCGCAACCTCTACTACTTCTGCGGCCTCTTCGGTAGTTTCTGCTGCTGTTTCAGCCACTTCGTCAGTCGCAACCTCTAATACTTCAGTGGCCTCTTCGGTAGTTTCTGCTGCTGTTTCAGCCACTTCTTCAGTTGCACCCTCTAAGGCATCAGCCGCCGCTTCGGTAGTTTCTGCTACCGTTTCAGCCATTTCTTCAGTTGCACCCTCTACGACATCAGCTGCCTCTTCGGTAGTTTCTGCTACCGTTTCAGCCACTTCTTCAGTTGCATCCTCTAAGGCATCAGCTGCCGCTTCGGTAGTTTCTGCTGCCGTTTCAGCCACTTCTTCAGTTGCATCCTCTAAGGCGTCGGCTGCCGCTTCGGTAGTTTCTGCTGCCGTTTCAGCCACTTCTTCAGTTGCACCCTCTACGGCATCAGCTGCCGCTTCGGTAGTTTCTGCTGCCGTTTCAGCCACTTCTTCAGTTGCATCCTCTAAGGCGTCAGCTGCCGCTTCGGTAGTTTCTGCTGCCGTTTCAGCCACTTCTTCAGTTGCATCCTCTACGGCATCAGCTGCCGCTTCGGTAGTTTCTGCTGCCGTTTCAGCCACTTCTTCAGTTGCATCCTCTACTGCGTCAGTTGATGCTTCAATACTCTCTTCAACTACATCAGCCGCTGCTTCAGTGGTTTCTGCTTCAACTACGGCATCCGTAGCACCTTCAGCTGCAGTATCTGAAGCGCCATCAGCCGCGTCAGTAGAGCTTGCTTCTAGACCAGCAACTCCGGCGGTTACCGCAGCAACAGCACCCGTAGCCGCATCTTTGACTTCAGATGCAGCATCGCTAGCCGTGTCCACAGCGCCTGAAACTAGATCAGTTGTTGCGTCTTTTGCGTCAGTCGCCGTTTCAGCCACAGCTTCTACAACTCCGTCGGTAGCGTCTTTTACATCCGCAACCACATCTGTGTCGGAGTCAGCTGCACTGGAAACTGCATCGCTGGCTACATCCGTAGCTACTTCGCTAATCGCTGTAACTGCATCGGCTGCGACATCTTTCGCATCGGTAGCTACATCGCTAACGCTGTCCGCAGCATCACTACTTGTATCCGTAACGTCAGTAACCGCGTCCGCCACCGCCTCAGTAACCACATTGGTGGTTGTTTCAGCTGCAGTTACGACTGCTTCTGTCGCCTCAACCACTTCGTCAGTCGCAGAATTGGCGACATCAGCTACCGTATCTGTTGCATCGGGAACCTCGGCAGTGACAGTTTCTTTTATCTCTGCGACAGTTTCTTGGTCTTCTTTACTACTGAATAGATTTAATCCGATCCAGCCCAGAATCAATACTGCTGCAATGGGAAGAATTTTTTTCCACATCTGTTGCTTACCTCCATTTCGATTTGGTTGTCCACCAGTGCCGCCAAAATTGCTGATGGTCACCTTAGGTATTGATGAATGTTTAGAAATTAACAGGAAAAGGGTATGCAATACACCGTTCGCATGAAACATATTGTGTCCATAAATCGCAAAGTGACCTCAATCAGGTACCTGAATCAAGCCACCGTTACACGTTCGTCTAAATAAGCATCTTGGACAGCGTTCAGTAGCGCAACACCGTCCTTCATGTCTTTCTGGAAGGCTTTACGTCCCGAAATCATTCCCATACCACCGGCTCGCTTATTAATTACAGCCGTTCGCACAGCCTGAGCTAAGTCGTTATCACCAGAGCCACCACCTGAATTGATCAAACCAGCGCGGCCCATGTAGCAGTTGGCTACCTGATAGCGAACCAGATCGACAGGGTGATCGGTGGTTAATTCAGAGTAAACCTTAGGGTGAGTGTTTCCAAAACCAATAGCAGTGTAGCCACCGTTATTTTCAGCCTGCTTCTGCTTCACGATGTCCGCCTGAATGGTGCTGGCGAGATGATTAGCCTGCCCCGTCAAGTCTGCGGAGGAATGATAGTCGACACCGTCTTTCTTGAATTCAGAATTACGCAGGTAGGCCCATAAGACTGTCGCCATGCCCAGTTCATGAGCTCGATAGAAAGCCTCAGAAATTTCCTGAATCTGCCTTCGGGAGTCCAGAGACCCAAAGTATATGGTTGCACCCACTGCCAGAGCACCAAGATCAAAAGCTTGCTCGACTTGTGCAAAGAGAGTTTGCTCGTACATGGCAGGCAAAGTTAACGTTTCATTGTGATTTAACTTCACCATGAACGGAATGCGGTGAGCATATTGACGCGAAACTGATCCAAGAGCACCTAAGGTCGAAGCAACACAGTTACATCCACCTTCAATGGCCAATTCAACGATTCTAGCTGGGTCAAAATAAATGGGATTGGGTGCAAAGGATGCGCCTGCAGAGTGTTCGATTCCTTGATCTACCGGCAACATGGACATGTAGCCAGTGCCGCCTAAGCGACCCGCACTAAATAACTGTTGCATGGCTCGCATGGTGCCTGGCCCACGATCACTAACCCCCATAACTCGATTGACGAAATCTGGTCCTGGCAAATTCACCATTTCTTTGGGCAAACCCTTACACGTGTGGTCCAGCAGGTATTCAGCCTCGTCACCCAGTAATGAAATCGTGTCTGTCATAATAAATTAGTCCTAATATGGCCACAGCTCACGGTATTTGAGCTGAAAAAATTGTTGCTGTTGCGTCAAATCACTGCACAGAGCGCGCCTTTAACATGGCAACAGCTGGCAGTGTCTTACCTTCAAGAAACTCTAAAAACGCTCCTCCGCCCGTAGAAATGTAAGAAACCTGATCTTCAATCCCATATTTGTCGACAGCTGCAAGGGTGTCTCCACCACCAGCAATCGAGAATGCCGAAGATGCAGCAACTGCCTCGGATAACACCCTGGTACCGTGGCTGAAAGCTTCTATTTCAAATACGCCAACAGGTCCATTCCACACGATAGTACCGGCGTCACGAATTATTGCAGCATAGGTTTCTGCTGTCTCAGGTCCAATATCCAGGATTAGATCATCCGTTTCCACGTCGGATGTTACGCGAGTTGTAGCAATCGCATCGTCAGAAAATTCTTTGGCACATACCACATCAACTGGCACCGGTATCGCGGCACCGCGCGCTTTGGCTTGCTTCATGAGATTTAGTGCTGTAGCTGTTAAATCTGGTTCATATAGAGACTTGCCCACGTCGTGACCTAATGCGGCAATAAAGGTATTGGCAATGCCGCCACCCGCTATAAGTTGATCCACTTTTTCAGCAAGCGACTCCAATACGGTTAGTTTTGTTGATACTTTTGATCCGCCAACAATGGCCACCAGCGGCCGCTTAGGGTTTTCCAATGCAGCAGAAAGTGCATCCAATTCAGCAGCCAACAGCGGTCCTGCACAAGCAACAGGTGCGTGTAACCCTACACTGTGTGTAGAGGCTTGAGCACGGTGAGCTGTTCCAAACGCATCCATGACGTATATGTCGCACAATGAAGCGTACAGCTTACCCAGTGTTTCATCGTCCGCTTTCTCGCCTTTGTTGAAGCGCACATTTTCTAACAAGACTACTTCGCCCTCGGCCACAGATGGGGTGGCATTGAGGTAGTTGCTGATCAAGCGTACAGGCTGGCCCAGTAGTTCACTGAGCCTATCTGCAACCGGTTGTAGCGATGACTTGGAATCAGGTTGGCCTTCAACAGGTCGGCCAAGGTGTGACATGACCATGACCTTGGCACCTGCTTCTATTGCATATTGCAAGGTTGGCACTGATGCGCGTATACGCTTATCTGAGGTTATTACACCGTCTTTTAGTGGTACGTTGAGATCTTGCCGGATCAGCAGACGCTGGCCCGACAACGGAAGCTCGTTCAATAATTTCATATTTATGCGTTGATAAGAGCAAGAGTCGTATCGAGCATTCGACACGAAAAACCCCACTCATTGTCATACCAAGCACACGCTTTGACAAGATTCCCGTCCATGACTCGCGTTAATCCTGCGTCAAAATTGGATGACGTGGACGTATGGTTAAAGTCGATGGACACTAGTGGAGCCGATACGTACGCCAGTATTTTTCCGTCAGCGGCTTTTTCAACAATACTGTTAATCTCTTCGACCGACGTATCACGTCCGGCGGTGAAAGTCAGATCAACAATCGATACATTGATAGTAGGTACACGCATCGCAAAACCATCAAGCTTGCCGACCATTTCAGGCAGTACCAGCCCTACGGCTTTGGCCGCACCTGTTGTGGTTGGAATCATCGACATGGTAGCAGATCGTGCTCGACGTAAATCCGAGTGATAAACATCGGTAAGCACTTGGTCATTGGTGTATGCATGAATGGTAGTCATCAAACCCCGTTCAATGCCTACTGCATCATTTAACACCTTAGCTAACGGAGCCAGACAGTTAGTAGTACACGAAGCATTAGAGATAACCTGATCGGTTGACTTAAGATCACCTTCGTTAACTCCATACACAACAGTGGCGTCCATTTCACCACTACCTGGTGCTGAAATAATGACTTTTTTAGCGCCTGCTTCGATATGCATCCCAGCCTTTTCGCGTGTGCGGAATAAACCGGTGCATTCCAGCACGACATCGACACCAAGTTCTTTCCAAGGCAGCTTGGATGGATCTCTTTCTGCGAAGACTTTCAGTCGACCGCCATTAATGACAAGGAACTCACCCTCGATCTTGACTTCTCCGGGAAATCTTCCATGGGCGGTATCGTACTGCGTTAAATGAGCATTCGTTTCAGGATCACCAAGATCATTAATTGCGACCACATCAAATTCTTCACTTCTGCCCAACTCATGGATAGCACGAAGAATATTGCGGCCTATTCGACCATAACCATTGATTGCAATCTTTACCGACATTCCTAGTTATTCCTTTTAATGTTGTACATTGAAAACGTAAATTCTATGACCCGAACTGCTGTTTACAGCTCAGGTTAGATAACTTTTTTGTGGTTTTTTAGGGCATTTTTATAATTTTACGCGTTAGCTTTCGCCAGCACTGATACGCGCTCAACCAGCGCTTCAGTGGTTAATCCGAAGTGTTTGTAGACTTCACCGGCAGGACCAGATTCACCAAAGGTCGGAATGCCCATGACGTCTCCGTCCAGACCTACGTATTTTCTCCATAAGTCTGGCATGCCTGCCTCTACTGCCATTCTTGCCGTTAACGATGGTGGCAACACAGAATCACGGTAAGCCTTGTCTTGCGCATCAAATACATCGGTTGACGGTATAGATACGACTCGAACTGAAACATTGTTATTACCCAACTCTTTTGCAGCATCCATCGCCATACCGACTTCAGAACCTGTAGCAATAATTACAGCTACAGGTGTCGACGCTGGCTCATGCAATACGTAACCGCCTCGTTCAACATTGGCTTGCTGTTCTGCTGAACGCTCTTGATGATTAAGGCCTTGTCGACTGAATATCAAAGACGACGGACCGGTTTTACGTTCCACCGCCAGTTTCCAGGCTATGGCAGATTCAACGGCATCGCACGGACGCCAAACCGACATATTAGGCATTAAACGCAAACACGCAGTTTGTTCCACTGGTTGATGCGTTGGACCATCCTCGCCCAGGCCAATTGAGTCGTGAGTGAAGACAAATACATTGTGCAGCTTCATCAGAGCGGCCATACGCAGTGCGTTTCGGCTGTACTCGGAAAACATTAGGAATGTAGCTGAATACGGGATAAAACCACCGTGTAGGCACATGCCATTCGTCATTGCTGTCATGGCAAATTCTCGAACACCGTAGTTGAGGTAGTTACCGGCAGGATCATCATGAATGACCTTTGAGCCACTCCAGATAGTCAGGTTGGATCCTGCCAAATCTGCCGAGCCCCCAAGAAATTCTGGAAGCAAGGGACCGAACCCATTTAGAGCATTTTGTGAGGCTTTACGGGACGCGATAGTTTCTGCTTTATCGACCACGGATTGAACGTAAGCGGCAGAGTCAGCCTGCCAGCTTTCAGGTAAATCACCCGCCATACGTCGCTCGAACTCCGCTGCCAATTTAGGATTGGAAGCCTTATACGCATCATAGTTAGCTTGCCAAACAGCTTCTCGTAGCTCGCCTGCTTCACGCGCGTTCCAGGCTGCATATACTTCATTAGGAATTTCAAACGGCCCGTACATCCAGCCAAGGTGCTGTTTGGCCAATTTAATTTCATCAACGCCTAATGGAGCGCCATGGCTACTTTCTTTACCACCCTTGTTCGGTGATCCAAAGCCGATAGTGGTTCGAGCGCATATAAGAGTAGGTTTGCTGGTTTCTGCTTTCGCAGACTCGATGGCCGCCTTGATGGCGTCAGCGTCGTGCCCATCAACGGCTGGAATGACGTGCCAGCCATAGGACTGGAAGCGCTGCGGTGTGTTGTCAGTGAACCAACCCTCTACTCTGCCATCGATGGAGATGCCGTTGTCATCGTAAATGGCGATGAGCTTGCCAAGCCCTAGAGTTCCCGCCAAGGAACAGGTTTCATGCGAAATGCCTTCCATCAAACAGCCATCGCCCAGGAATACCCAGGTGTTGTGATCAACGATTGTGTGTTCAGCGGTGTTGAACTGAGCACCTAACGTGCGCTCTGCTACTGCCATACCGACAGCATTAGCAATGCCCTGCCCCAATGGCCCGGTTGTCGTCTCAACGCCTGGGGCATATCCGTATTCTGGATGCCCTGGCGTTTTCGAGTGTAGTTGGCGAAAATTCTTCAACTCATCGATAGGCAGATCGTAGCCAGACAGGTGCAGCAGAGAATACAGCAGCATGGAGGCGTGACCGTTGGAGAGCACAAATCGATCGCGATCAAACCAATTCGGATTGCCCGGACTGTGGGACAGATAATCGTTCCAAAGCACCTCTGCGATATCCGCCATGCCCATGGGGGCACCCGGGTGTCCGGAATTAGCCTGCTGGACTGCGTCCATGCTCAATGCCCTGACGGCATTTGCGACTTCACGACGTGTAGTCATACGACAAAGATCTCCAATTATTTCAGTGCTCGCACCGTGTGCGAGCTAATGCCACGCCCAAACGGGCCTCCAGTATAAGCGACGAATGCTCTTTAATTTGGCCCAGCAGTCAATATGTTCCCTACCCTGACCGACCAACGGCGCAGGAATTGTATTAAATATCTTGAATTTATCATCGGAAATCCATTTTTTCCGGTGTCAAATACCCCCCCGTCGAGTATAATTGGGGGTTACGCTGATAGTAGAGACTATATGACCGCTCGCATCGCAATGGACAAGTCGCAACAGTCCAGCTTAAAACAACTCATTTCCAAGGGCAAGAAGCAAGGCTTCCTTACCTACGCTGAAGTTAACGATCACCTGCCTGAGGGAATCGTTGATCCTGAGCAGGTAGAAGAAATTATCGCCATGATTGCCGATATGGGCATCACTGTGGGCGAAGTTGCACCAGAGGCTGACTCACTCATCCTCTCCGACAAAAACTCCACCGCCGATGACGACGCTGCAGATGAAGCCGCGGCAGTGCTGGCCACGGTCGACGGAGAATTTGGTCGCACAACAGATCCCGTACGCATGTATATGCGCGAAATGGGAACGGTCGAGCTTCTGACACGTGAAGGCGAAATTTTAATCGCCAAACGTATTGAGGATGGCCTCAAGCAGGTACTGCGCGCGCTGGGCAACTACCCTGAAACCATCAATGTACTACTAGAGCGATATCAGCAGGTTCAAGAAGAGAAGCTGCGATTGACTGACGTCATTGTGAACTTCATGGAAACATCTGAAGAAATCAATGTCGCCAAGCCCCCTTCTGACGATGACGATGACGACGAAGTTGTCGATACCGGACCGGATCTGGAAGAAATCAAGCGACGCGTCATGGCTATACAAAAAGCCTACGGCAAAGCACTAAAGGCCATTGATTCCTCCGGCGGCGTTCAGGACAGAAAGGGCCAGGAAGACATGGAGGAAGTCTCCGCGATTTTCCTTGAATTCAAATATGCTCCAGTCTTTGTTGCTTCTCTTGTTACCGGCTTACGTGGTCAAGTAGAGCGCATCCGATCGCTTGAGCGGCAAATTCGCGACATGTGTGTCAAGCAGTGCAGAATGCCTCGCGGTACTTTCATCAAGTCCTTCCCGGGTCACGAAACTGACCTGACTTGGATCGACACGGTTATTGCTACTGACAAGCCATACGTAGCAGCCCTTATAGAGCGCCGCACCGAGATTGAACTGCTGCAAACGCGCATCCAACAAATTTGCGTCAGTAGCTTGCTACCGATTACCCACATTAAGGAGATCAATCGCAAGATGACCATAGGCGAAGCGAAAGCTCGCCGCGCCAAGAAAGAAATGGTTGAAGCCAACCTTCGCTTGGTTATCTCCATTGCTAAGAAATACACCAACCGTGGCTTGCAGTTCCTCGACTTGATTCAGGAAGGCAACATCGGCTTGATGAAAGCGGTAGATAAGTTCGAATATCGTCGCGGTTACAAGTTCTCTACCTACGCTACCTGGTGGATACGACAGGCCATCACCCGCTCCATCGCAGATCAGGCTCGGACTATCCGTATTCCTGTGCACATGATCGAGACTATCAACAAGCTAAACCGTATTTCACGCCAGATGCTTCAGGTTATGGGCCGTGAGGCCACACCAGAAGAATTAGCTGAAAAAATGGAAATGCCTGAGGATAAAATCCGCAAGGTATTGAAGATAGCTAAAGAGCCTATCTCCATGGAAACCCCTATCGGTGATGATGAAGATTCGCATTTGGGTGATTTCATTGAAGACCAGAATATTCTGTCACCAGTGGAAACAGCAACAGGCTTGGGCTTAGGCGAAACCACTCACGAAGTACTCGCCAGCCTCACACCACGTGAAGCTAAGGTGCTGCGTATGCGTTTTGGCATTGATATGAACACTGACCACACGTTAGAAGAAGTGGGCAAGCAGTTTGATGTAACACGCGAGCGTATTCGTCAAATTGAAGCAAAGGCACTTCGAAAGCTGCGCCACCCTACCCGTTCAGAGCAGCTACGAAGCTTTTTGGACAATCAGGAATAATAATTTTGTAGTTGTTCTCCCCCGGAGTAATTCTGGGGGCTATAATGCCTCTCCAGATTTAGCATTAGCTAATCGGAGAAATTACTCCGCTGAGTAATTTTTAGGTACGAAAATGGCAGTGTACTCTGCCAGTACAATGGCACTCCCCCCTGGGGGACCATTAGTAAACCCCACCACGGGGCCTGTAGCTCAGTTGGTTAGAGCAGGGGACTCATAATCCCTTGGTCGCAAGTTCGAGTCTTGCCGGGCCCACCACTACCTTTCCGCACAATGCCCCACCACCCCTACAATTTCTGCCTAAATTTCACCTTAATCAGTGGTTTAGCGAAATATCTGTACTGTAGTGCGGCTCAGTGAATTGTACTGTACAAAGATTTTTCTGGGAGTATGATTGGTGGTATGCCAGTTGATCTGGGGGTATGCCGACTGTTTTCGGTACCTTACGCTGGCAGACCGTCCCACGGACGCTGCTGAAGGCGTACACCATGAAATTGACCGCAAAAGCGGTGCAGACAGCCCGCTATCAGGGTAAGGTCACCAAGCTGTTGACGTTGGCGGGTTATACCTGCATATCACGAAATCAAGCCGTATATGGCGCTACAAGTATCGACTGGCCGGTATCGAGCGTGTTTACACGATCGAAGGTAAAACGCTGTCTGATCAAGACACATCGATAATCGAGGACATGAGCAATGGCAGCATGACGCCCGATCAAGCGCAGGCTATGTTGGCTAGCTTAGCGAGCCTATCCAAAATTCGCGAAGTGGATGAAATCGAGCGCCGAATATCGGCATTAGAAGAATCATATAATGACGATTAAATCGCGATTGATAAAGCTGGAATCCATGACGTCTGATGAGTGGGAGCCATTTGCAATAACCTTCAACATTCGCGATTGTCGGAACGTTGCGGAGCCGATACCTATCGACGCATACGAACTTTCCGTTAGTGGTCACAAAACGATCATTGATCGCCGACCCGATGAATCTGAGGCGGCATTTGTCATACGAGCAACTAAGATTAGAGATTTGCGAGTCGTGCGTCCACGTGACCGTCATGATATTCCGCCAACACCAATAATGATACAAATTGTAGAACGCAAGCAGAAGCGTTGTAGTGCCATAGAAGGACACAGTAAATTCATTCCACTCCCAAACTCTTAAACGCCGCATCCCGAGGATCAGAGTAAAAACTCGTCTGAAACTTCGCAAACAATTCCCCAGGAACCGTGGGTATATCACCCACACTTGCCATGGGCAACATCAGCCGCTTTGCGCCAGCATCGAATGCCACCCGCAGTGTCTCGGCAAGATTCTCAACGGGGATGATGCTGCCGCCGAGGCTCATACTGCCAAGTACCACCATCTGTGGTTGCACTGACTTGCCAAGAATCCCTGAGCACAGTGCGACGAATGTGGCGAGTGTCATGGCTGTGGTTGCGCCGGATAGCCGAGAGCGCAGCGCTGAAAATGGGTACGTCGTCGCTTCCTTAACCGAGGTAGCCAAATTGGTAGGGCAACCACAGCACCAGATCAGGCCAAAACACTAATGCAAACAACGCCACGAGCAGTGCGATTAGGAATGGCCAGATTTCGCGAATGATTTCGGATAACGGAATCCCCGTGACGGCATTCAGGACGAATAGAAGGATGCCATAAGGCGGTGTAATTAAACCGATCATGCAATTTACGATGGCGACTACTCCGAAATGGACGAGGTCTATTCCAAGTTCGCGACACGTCGGTAAAAACAGTGGGATGATGACCAGGATGATCGTTGTGGCATCCAACACACACCCTAAAAGCAGCAGCAACAACGTGACCCCAAGCAAGAACGCTAGGGGTTCCACATCAAGCCCGACCAAGTGCTCGGCCAGGATGCTGGGGATGTTTTCCGACGCGACCACGTAGTTGAGGATCAACGCGCCGCCGATGACCAAACCGACCGCGGCGGAAGAGCGTGCGCTTTCCACTAATATGCCATAGAGCGCCTTGAAACTAAGGGCGCGGTAGAACAACGATGCGAGCATAAGCGCGTAGAACGCAGCAACCGCTGCGGCCTCAGTGGGCGTTGTGACACCACCGTAAATTCCGTAGAGCAAGATCGCAGGCATCAATAGAGCAGGGAAAGCGTTCGCTGTGCGCCGGGGCAGTTCTGACAGCGGTACAGGATCTTCAATTACAAAACCTCGGCGGTGGGATAAATAGGTGTTCATCCCCATCAGAACAGCGCCCATCATCAATCCCGGTATGATGCCGCCCAGGAACAGATAGCCAATCGAGGTGTTCGATACCAAAGCGTAGAGCACCATCGGGATCGACGGCGGAATGATTGGGCCAATCGTGGCTGAGGCCGCTGTGATTGCGGCAGCATACCCACGGGTGTAATGACCGCTTTTGGTCATCATCTGGATGATAATTTTACCAATGCCCGCAGCATCCGCCACAGCAGAGCCTGACATGCCCGAAAAGATCAACGAGGCGACAACGTTTACATGCCCGAGTCCACCGCGAAAACGGCCCACCAGAGCGACACAAAACCCAAGCAAGCGGTCGCTGATTGTGCCTGCGTTCATGATGTTCGCCGCAACAATGAACAGGGGGACAGCGAGCAAGATAAAGCTATGGTAGAGCCCATCCATCAGAACTTTGCCGAGGATGCCAATGCCCTGGCCATCGGTGAAAAGATAGGCGATCGAGGCTAGGATGATTGAGTACGCAATTGGCGTCCCGATCCCCGCCAGGAAGAACAATGTGATGATGCAAACAAGGAACTCAACACTCATCGATTGACATCCTAAGTGTCAAGCACAGGGTCTTCCACGCCATAACGCACGGCACGGTAAACCGCCCAGGCATATCGAAAGGCAACGGCGATCAGGAAGAATATGTAGATTGAGTAGACGTGGCGCATTCTTATCCAATCACCAAAAACATTGGACAGGGTTGCAGTTTTCTTCAGACGCAGAATGTGGAATTTCGACAAAGTGGGTTCCACTGACAGTATCAAACCAACACAAATCGCAACGCCGGATATGATAATAAACCAACGCCGCACTTCAGGGCGTACCGCGTGATAGAGAATATCAAACGTGACGTGGTCGCGTTCACGTACGACAAATGCACTACCCCAGAAAACCAGCCACACCCACAGCAGTAAGCAGAACTCTAGCGTCCAGCCATAGGCTGTGGGATCGAGGAACGGCAGGTAGTCCGGAAGCCATTCAAGCCGCGCCGAATAGCGCACCAGGATTTGCAGCATGAATGTGAGGAACATCAATGCCATCATTGCCGCCGCAACCGCTTGGGCGAAGTGACGCAAGCCCGTTTGGATTTTTTTCATTTGAAATTCCATGTGCTAAACCCAACACAACATGGCTCGCGTGCAAAGCGATATGAGGGGGCCGCGATCACCGCCCCCTCTTTGATCGAAACGATGCTGGTCTTAGTTGCCAAGCGCGTTGATCTTGTCCAACACACCATCGGGCCAGCTGGCAGCCAGTTCAGACCCGGCGTATTGGTCTTGAACATGAGACCGGAAAGCGGCCAAGTCCGGTGTATAAACTTCCAAACCATTCTCGGTTAGGAAGGCCACCAGGCTCTCTTCTTTCTCAAGCTGCTGAATGCGGCCACTTTCGGCAGCTGCCACTGCGGCGGCTTGAACGGTTGCTTGTTGTTCTTCGGTCAAATTGTCCCAAACCTCCTTGGAAAAGGCCACATAGTTCAGATCAACCAAATGCGAGGTTAAAGCGATCTGCTTTGTGACCTCATAGAACTTGGCATCCACAACGGTCGGGAGCGGGTTGTCCTGGCCGTCAACAGATCCGGTCTGAAGCGCTGTATAAACCTCCGTAAAGGCCATTGGCGTCGGGTTCGCACCAAGCGCCTTGCCCAGGAACTGCCACGCATCCGTACCAGGCATCCGCAGGTTCACGCCTGCCAAGTCGCTAGGCGTCATCACCGTTAGCTCTTCTTTCGTTTGCCGAAGATTCACATGGCGCTGACCGAGATACATAACTGCAAGCAGTTTGACGTTGAGCTCGTCTTCGGCTTTTTGCTTGAACGCATCCATCAACGGAGCATTAAACACTGAAACCTGGTGGGCGGCGTCCTGATGTACGTATCCCGTAGCGAAGATCGAAAATTCCGGGAAAAATTGCGCCAATTCCTGCGCAGATGTGATCGACATTTCCAGATCACCCGATGCGATCGCTTCTAATTCAGATCCTTGGGCAATCAATGACCCATTGTAATGTGGTTCGTACGTGGCAAAAGCGGCAACTTCTGCTGCGAAGACTTCGGCCAAGGCAACCGAGCGTTGATCAGTCTCAGATGCCGGTGTCGACATGCGCAGCTTGACCATATCAGCGCTGTAAGCAGGCGTAGAAATTGCGACTACTGCCAAGGCTAACAAGGTACGTCTTGTGAATTTAGTAATCATGATACTTCCTCCCTTTAGAATGCGGTCAGTGTCCCGCGTTAATCTCATGAGCATAGCGCCCACGAAAATCGTTTTACATTCCCAACGCCCGTCGTTTAGCGCTGCTGATATGTGCATGAATTGCTGTCACTGCCTTGGCGCTATTGCGCTGTCGTAACGCATCCACGACGGCAAGGTGCTCGGTCAGAACCGACACGACCAATTCGGGCAACAACCGGGTATCTGAGTTGCAGATAAGTCGGATCTTAATCGCATTGATCCGGTGAATATCCGAGATAATCGTGTTCTCCATCGCGTCGATAATGCGGTCGTGAAAATCCCAGTCCAATTGTTGGGCCGATTGCAAAAGCTCTGACGTCACTTCTTCGGTGGCCGTGTCGTAAAGCGCGCGATGATCATTCGCCCAGCGTTCAATTTCATCCTTTGAGGCGCTTTTGCAGAACTCTGCTATTGCAGCGCCTTCAATGATGCTGCGTAGCTGAAACGCATTGCGAACTAGATCAAGATCAATAGACAAGATCTGTAGGCCACGTTTGGGTACAGTTTTGATCAGCCCGTCTGCTTCAAGACGAGGGATCATTTCGCGAATGGCCCCAAGCGGCATTCCGGTAAGTTCGACCAATTCCCTTTGCGATACAATCTGACCGGGACGAATGTCCCGTGCCAACAGCTTCTCCGTAAAGTTGGAATAGGCATGATCCCGGAGACGAAGGACGGATGTATTATTCATCCAGCAGGTCCTATAGAGAATTTGGCAGCGATCACAGCACTATCCGCCGTAGACAGTGGTCGAAATGGTGGACGTAAATTGGCCCAGCTTGCATTCCCTGTCATGGAAACCATCACTTGTTTTAATGCTGGAATCACGGGCACCGACACGATCACCGTCACCAAACTAGACAGATCCGCATCCTCGACTTGCGTGTCAAACAAGCTGCGCATTCGTTCCGGGTGCAAGTTTGCCAAACCGCAAATAGACCCGGCACCACCCATGGCTGCCGCTTTATGTAAGAGTCGTTCATCACCGACCAGAACGGGTATTGTCCCGGCATCCAACAAGGATTTAGTGTTGTCCCACTGCCCCGCACTGTCCTTGATTGCCATAATGCGAGTCGGGAAGTCCGCGCATAATCGCAACACCAATTCTACTGACAAAGGCACCTGAGTCACTTGTGGGATGTGATACAAAATGAACTTTGCGCGCGGATCAGCCAATGCAAACAACTGGGCATGCCAGTCATACAGCCCCTGATCTTCGGAACCCTTAAAATAAAACGGCGGCAACAGCAGGAACTGGGTTACACCGTGTGCAATACCTTGTTCAACTTGCAATACCGCATCTGCAATCGCCGACGCACAAACCCCCAGCGTCATGACATTCTTGGGCACTCCGCTCGCAATTATTGCAGAAATTGCGTCAGTCCGCTCATGCAGCCCGATTGACGCACCTTCCCCGGTTGTTCCAAACAACGTGACACCATTGGCACCGCGCGCAAGCATTGCCTTTGCATGTGCGCAGAAAAGATCAATATTCAGGCTACCGTCATTGTTAAACGGCGTCAGCATAGCTGTTGAAATTCCGAAATGTGCGATAGGGCTCTCCGTCCTTGTCATTCTCACATTGCCGCCAGAATCGATCTTAAGAGTACCGGCTGCACGTTAACAATCAACGTAACATGTTAAACTATAATCAATTAGAAACCTACAAGCAATTAGCAGCTGCAGAATCGAAAAGGACGTTAGGCTCGATGCTCAGAGGGTGTCCGACATGGGAGCATCGATGTGAAATCAGAGACATCCCTAACCATAAAGGGCGTTGCCGTCGAAGACACGCTTGTTGGGACGCTGCGCTCAGCAGATATGACTGGCGATTTCGGCGAACAACTTAAACAGGACGGCTACCTGTTTTTGCGAAATCTACATGACCCAGCCAGGGTTGAGGCTGCAAGGCTAGAAGTGTTGACGCGCCTGGGTGAGATAGGCGAAGTGAGCCAGCCGTTCGAAAATGGAATTGCATCGAACACGTCCCGGCGGCGCGAGATCTATCCAGGCTCCGCAGATCTTGGGGTTTTTTGGCGATCCGTCAGCGACGGCGAGGCTGTGCGAGCTGTCATCAACGGGCCCCGTATAATCGCAGCAATGAGCCGTCTATTTGAGGAACCCGCTAGCCATTTCACATTCGCTTGGCTGCGTGCGATGATTGCGGGGCGCGCAAGCCCGCTGCATATCGATCACCCCTATATGAATCGTGGATCACAGAGACTGGTAACGTGTTGGAGTCCGCTTTGCCCGATCGATCTCAGCGACGGGCCGCTCTATATTCTAGAGAACTCTCACAATTGGGCGGACATTCGAAGGCGGTTCGAAGGGCACGACGTGGATCGCGATCCAAGCCGTCCCGGGCATATTGAAGAAAGTCCGATGGCATTGGCCCAAAGCAAGAACAGTAGACTTCTGACCTCAGACTTCAGCTTGGGTGACTGTCTCATCTTTGGGATGTTTACCGTCCATGGTTCCTTTGACAATAACTCGCGAAACGGCCGAATCAGATTGTCGTGCGACACACGATTTCAACCCGCTGCCGAGGCAATGGATGAACGGTTTAGCGGCCCAAATCCACTGGCGCATGGTGGCCTCGGGTATGGATGTTTATCAGCCTCGCTGCCAATGACTGAATCCGGCGCTTTGCGCTGATCACCCGCTAAAGGAATGAATCTACAGTGAAGGGAATCGTACCGAGTCTGAACACACCGTTTCTGGAAGATGGGTCTGTGGATCATGTATCCCTGCGCAGATTGGTGAACTATACCGTCGATGCGGGCTGTGGTGGAATGCTTGGATTGGCAGTGGCCGGTGAGCATTCTACTTTGACACTGGAAGAAAAACGTCGGTTTATCGAGACAGTTACAGACACCAATGCTCAAAGGATTCCGTTTGTCATCAGTGTCACAGCAGACGACCTGGCCGTCAGTGTGGAATTAGCGAAACTGGCCAGTTTCGCCCAAGCCACAGGTATATGCGTGCAGCTCCCTGCTGCATTAACACGCCTCGAACGTCTGGATTTTCTTCAGGAACTGTCGCGCCATGCACCGGGATTCCTGATGGTGCAAGATCTAGATTGGACCGGAGGCGGCCTGGCGTTAGATGAGATTGTGTCTCTATTTGATACTGTCGAAAAATTCAGCTGGCTCAAGATCGAGACACAACAAGCCGGTCAAAAATATTCGGCGGTATTGAAAGCGACCAATCACAACTTGAATGTCTGCGGTGGGTGGGCTGTCACCCAACTGATGGACGCCATGGCGCGTGGGGTCCACGCGTTCATCCCGACCGGCATGGAGCCCGTCTATGTTGCGATTGACACGCTATACAAAAATGGGGAAATCGACGCAGCGCGCACGCTGTTCGAACGTGTGCTGCCGATTTTAAATTTTTCAAACCAACACATCGATATTAGCATTCAGTTCTTTAAAGAACTCCGGAAGGCGGAAGGTCTGTTTGACACTGCAGTCTGCCGTATCCATAACAGCTTCGATGCAGTCCAACAGCGCGAAGCAGCGCATGCCCTGAAATTGGCTTTGTCCTTAAGCAGGGACACGTAGCCACAATACCGAATAGGATGGATGGAAATGACCCAGTTGCTTGGCAAAGATCAACATACCTATAAGCCGGTTCCAGACTGGGCGAATTTGCCGCCCGAGTTAGTGCTAGGTGATGTTGCGGGTATTGCAGTGGATGATAAAGACAGGGTCTATTTGTTCAATCGTGGCAGCACACCCATTGTCGTTCTAAGCCAAAATGGCGACGTATTGTCGACGTGGGGCCAGGGGATATTTGAAAACCCTCATGGCGCATCTATTGGGCCGGACCAATGCATCTACCTGACAGACAATTTCGATCACACAGTTCGAAAGTTTACTCTTGATGGGACATTATTATTAGAGATCGGAACGCCCGGAGTGAGCTCGGGTTTCATGAGTGGCAAGCCGTTTTGCAAGTGCACCCATTCGGCTGTTTCGTCCTCCGGCGATATTTTTGTGTCCGATGGATACCAAAACGCATGCATCCATAGATTTGATCCCAAGGGAAGACACCTAAGTAGCTGGGGCTCTCCCGGTTCCGGGCCTGGCGAGTTCAATCTTCCCCATAATATTTGCTGCGACACAGATGACTGGATCTATGTGGCGGACCGGGAAAACTCCAGAGTCCAGGTATTTGATGTGAACGGACGTTATGAGACGCAGATCAATAACATGCATCGACCCAGTGGGCTGGCAATCACACCGGGCACATGCCCGGACTGTATTGTTGGCGAATTGGCGTCTTATTTGGAAGTAAACCAAAACTATCCCAATCTTGGGCCATTTGTTAGCGTGATGGATCAACAAAGCAATTTGGTGTCACGGCTAGACACCGGAAAAGGACCAGGACTGGAACCGGGTCAATTCATTTCTCCCCACAGCATTGCCTTTGACAGTGTCGGAGATCTATATGTCGGCGATGTTGTGGATGCCGATTGGGATAGAGTTATGCGCGACCGAGAGAAACCCAAGCAACCGAGGCGATTTCAAAAATTCGAAAGATTGAAACGAGATGGGCTTTGAATTGAACGAGTAGAGCCCATTTTTTATTTAGGCGTACCTTGCTTATTGCATCCGTCTTGTTACGACCGCGCGAGCAACCACCCCCGCGGCACAACCGAATGCCAGACCACCTGATAACTCTCCACCACATTTTCCGGTCCCACCCGTATTCCCAGCAACACCACCCAGGAGGCCACCTGTTCTCCCAGCAGGGATAATATGCAGGCCCTGGCAATCGCCTCCCCTTGCGCATACGGCTGCTTAGCGCCAATCCCTTTTATCATTCCGCCGTGCGCAAGCTCAATGGCAACTTCATTCACGAGATCAACCGCGGTCATTGGTAATTGCCTGCCCGCCGCCTTTAGTGCAGTCATCGCTGCGATAGCCGGCTCGTCCCACACAGCGAACAATCCCGTTATGTCCGGGTTCGCGCCGGAAATCCCTCGGTATTACGACGCGCTGTCTCCCAGTAATCCGTGGGCTCGATGGTCAGGTGTTCGAGGCCGGTGATCCTCAATGCCTCGGTTAGCTCGGTCGCGGCTTGCTGCAGGATCGAGGTTTCGTCGACTTGTGTGGGGCGGCGGTTGCGCAGGAATACTTTGCGATCGACGATGACGGTATCCACATCCGCTGCGTTGGCAAAATGCGCCAAGCGCGTGACCGGCATATTCGGCGGCCAGAGATGGAGTTTGCGCAT
>JBLHWG010000060.1:0-18859 GCA_047629055.1 Halioglobus sp. | reverse complement strand
GTACTCCAAGTCATTGATTCCAATGAACAAGTACAAATAAATTTAAGTGCTCATTGAATCGCAAAATTTGTACTTAAATTTGTACTTATTTTGCGTGACTCAGCATGACAAATGGGGACGTTGGTCGTCAATATGACAACCCCAGACAAGACATAACTTTTTGATTTAATTAAAGTTTGTGTCTCAAGGTGACTCAGGGTGTCTTATCGGTTCGAATTCGGGTGCGAAATAATCGCAAAGGTGCGACGTTTATTAATTTGTTCAATGAAATTGGCGTCAGCCATTGACCCTACTGCCTGCGAGAGTATTTGCGCGAAAGGTAAGACCCCTAGTGGATCGACCTTATTCAATGTCGGTGCGTGCGACCGATGCTATGCGCCAGTATACCTTCTGAGGGTACGCTAATGCCTCATGAAATCGTGCATATTGCCAACCAGATTTCGAGCCATGACCAAGGCATCCTCACGACCAGACTGTGAATCGTAGTACGCCTTGCGTAATCCTATCTCATTAAATCCGTTCAGCTGGTACAAATCCACCGCACGCGGGTTCGATGGGCGCACCTCGAGAAAGACAACATTTGCACGTCGACGCTCAGCCGCATGAATTAAATGCTCCAACAACAAACGAGCAAAACCCTGGCTTTGCGACGATTTATCGATGCATAAGTTAAGAATATGGCCTTCGTCTGCTCCAATCTGCATGACGCCATACCCAACGACAGAATCTTCAAGCATGACGAGGCGACAGATATACCCCGATTTCACACAGTCCCGGAAGATGCCGTCACCCCAGGGAAAGTCATAATTACGCCGCTCCATCGTACCGATTAACGGCACATGTTTGGCATACATGGGAGCGAACGTTACTCGACCTTGACTAGGCTCAGAGCTCATTGATTAAACCCTAGGACAAAACCGACTGAAGCGCTTGAAGAGATCTCCACGCCTGTCGTTTGAGCTGATTGAATTCGAGCAGTAAATTCGGATGAGGAATTCGCCACACAGGCAGCGGTGGCTGATCCAGCCTGAAATGATCTGTGATAGGTGCCGTGAAGCTATTCCAGTCTTGAACCAATAAAAGAACAGCCTTGGTTTGAGGAACGCAAAGATCCACCACAACTCCAGGCTCTGTTGCACTGGCTGGGTCAATCCGACGAGACAGATGGCACAGTTTACGTTGTCCCAACGTCACGTTGATGGCCCGCATCATAAGATCAAATAATTGAGCAGCCTCCGAATTGAACGGGCTTGCAGCGGGCGGTTGATCGGAATCTTTGGATTTTTTTGAATCCACCACAATAAGTAGCGGTGCCTCGGGCTGTCCAACAAAATTCTGATACACGGAGCGAACTGCTAATAAACCCAATGGCTGAGATGGAAGCCATAGCGCAAGCTCCTCAACGCTTTCAGGCATTGGACCGAGCACGAATGCTGGACGCTCAATAACATTTGCAGGAGCCAACGTCTCCACGGGTGCAGCGATTCTGACAACTGCCTGCTGAATTGGCGCAGCAGATATTTCAGGCACAGCCGTGATGGGTTCTACCATCGGAATTAATGATTCCGATTTAGATACCCAAGGCACAATGCCCATCGCTTCTAGGCAGTGCTGCTGTCGTGCTGAAAAGCTCACTTTTGGTGTACGCCTAAACCAGAACAAAAACAGCTATTCACCACCACGCCCAACCCGGCTGCGCTTTCTAAACCAGCGAAATAGAAAATACACCGGACCAGACAACCCGTACATAACAGCTGCAATGAGAATCATCTTGGGAGGATCAACCGCGGTAACCGCAAACAGCAGCAATAAACCCAGAAGCATCGCAAATGGCACCTTCTTGTTGGTACCTAAATCTTTGAAGCTGTAATAGGTAAAGGTGCTGACCATAGCGATTCCACCAAACAAGGTCATGACGCCAGAGAGTACGACTAAATCCGGACCTTTTATCCCCATACCTGTCATTACCCAGACAAAGCTTGCGATCATGGCCGCAGCTGCCGGGCATGCAAGGCCCTGAAAAAAACGTTTGTCTGCAACACCCACGGCGACGTTAAATCGCGCGAGCCGTAAGCCGCAACAAGCTGTGTAAACAAAAGCGATGACCCAACCCAACTGCCCATAGTGAGCTTCAGTCAGACTTGAAAGCGACCAGGCATACATGAGAAAAGCAGGTGCCATTCCAGAAGAAATCATGTCTGCCAAGCTGTCGTATTCAGCACCAAACGCCGTGGAAGTGTTGGTCATGCGGGCAACCCGGCCATCAAGGCCGTCCAGAATCACGGCCACCAAAATGGCAATGGCAGAGGATTGGTAATCGGCGTTATATGCCAGAATTATGCTGTAGAAACCCGCCAGCATAGCGCTGGTGGTGAACAGATTTGGCAGTAGGTATATCCCGCGGGATGGCCGTTTCTTCTCGACTGGTGACTCAGCCATTTTGCTTGTCTCGTTTGACCATGAGCCTTAGTGTAACGCCAGTCAGCCAGTATAAGCGAGCATGCCGAAAGATGGCATGCTCACCCGATTTCAACACAGCCTTAAGGCTTAAGGCTTTTATCGCCTCGTGCGATACCGGTGGCACCGGAACGTACTACTTCGATGATGTTATCCCGACCTATTGCATCAAGAAAAGCAGTAAGTTTGTAGTCGTCGCCTGTCAACTCAATAACGTAGCTGGAATCAGTGACATCAAGAATGCACCCACGAAAAATATCAGTCATGCGTTTGAGTTCTTCACGGCCTTGATCAACTGCACGCACCTTCACCAGCATGATTTCACGCTCAATAAATTGAACCTCGGTGAGGTCAGTCAATCGGACGACATCTATTAGCTTGTTCAGCTGCTTGATGATTTGCTCGACAACACGCTCTGTTCCGATTGTCGAAATAGTCATTCGTGACAAAGTCGGATCGTGAGTGGCGGCAACCGTTAAGGATTCAATGTTGTAGCCACGAGCACTGAACAGACCGGCCACTCGCGAAAGAGCACCCGATTCATTTTCCATAAGCACTGATATTACGTGCCTGCGCATTACGCTAACTCCCTTGCCGGGCTAAGGCGCATCTCATGATGTCCCTTGCCGGCTTCAATCATTGGGTAGACGTTCTCAGCTTGATCAGTTTGAAAATCCATAAAGACCAAACGATCCTTCATTGCAAATGCCTCTGCGATTGCAGCATCTACGTCTCCAGGGTTTTCGATTTTCATACCAACATGACCGTAACTCTCTGCCAGCTTCACAAAGTCAGGCAATGCGTCCATGTAGGAGTGAGAATAACGTTTTTCATAACTAAATTCCTGCCATTGGCGAACCATACCCATGTAGCGGTTATTCAGATTGATGATCTTAATCGGTGTTCCATACTGCATGCAGGTCGATAGTTCCTGAATACACATCTGGATACTCGCCTCACCCGTGATGCAGGCGACGGTCTCATCAGGGAATGCCAATTGCACACCAATAGCAGCGGGCAAGCCAAAACCCATGGTGCCCAAACCGCCTGAGTTGATCCAACGGCGCGGCTTGTCAAAACCATAGTATTGCGCCGCCCACATTTGGTGTTGTCCGACATCTGATGTGATGTACGCATCGCCTTTGGTCTCACGCCAGAGTGACTCAACCACTGCCTGCGGCTTGATCAGCGCAGATGTCTTGTCATAGTTCATGCAATCAACACTCTGCCACTTCTTTATGACTGACCACCATTGCGCCAGATCAGCAGGATCTGCCCGCTTGCTAGAATCTTTGATTAGCGCAATCATAGCTTTTAGCACTGAACTTACGTTACCAACAATAGGGACATCGACCGTTACGGTTTTGGATATCGAAGCAGGATCTACGTCGATGTGAACGATTTTGGCTTCAGGACAAAAACGGTCGATTTCGCCGGTAACCCGATCATCAAATCTGGCGCCAATAGCGATCAGGACATCACAGTCGTGCATCGCCATATTCGCTTCGTAGGTGCCGTGCATACCCAGCATGCCCAGATTCTGTTTATTGGAGTCAGGGAATGCGCCCAAGCCCATCAACGTCTGTGTTATCGGATAACCAAGGAGTTCTGTAAATTCTGTGAGCTGCGCTGCTGCTCCGCCAAGGACAACTCCGCCACCTGAATAAATCATTGGTTTCCTGGCAGACAGGATTAAATCCACTGCCTTGCGAATTTGCCCTGGATGACCGTGTTCCACAGGACTGTACGAACGCATATTTACTGTCTTAGGGTATTCGAATTTCACCTTAACACCCGGCGTTGTAAAGTCTTTCGGGATGTCGACAACAACCGGACCCGGGCGACCTGTCGTGGCCACATGAAACGCCTTCTTTAAGGTTTCAGCAAAATTTTCCAATGAATCGACGAGAAAATTGTGTTTGACACAGGGTCGCGTAATTCCCACGCAATCTACTTCTTGGAAGGCATCACTGCCGATAAATCGGCTTTGCACCTGCCCTGAAAGAACCACCATTGGAATTGAGTCCATGAAAGCAGTTGCAATACCGGTTACGGCATTGGTGGCGCCTGGACCGGAAGTAACTAGGACCACTCCGGGCTTGCCTGTCGCGCGAGCGTAACCGTCTGCGGCATGAGTCGCACCCTGCTCATGGCGGACAAGGATGTGCTTGACTGAGTTCTGTTCGTAAAGTGCATCATAAATATGCAGAACAGCCCCACCCGGGTAACCAAAAATAAATTCAACGCCTTCTTCTTTAAGCGCTTGAATTAAAACTTCACCACCAGATAATTCCACCGTGTAATTCCTCTATTTCTTTCGAGTCGTAATGGTCAGTCTCTGCACTACTCCTTACGAATAGTTCTAGAGAGCCTGCAACTTATCAGCACGCAAACCATTGCTTGATTTAAGTTAGGAACGCGGTCGGTGACGCTGGTTCAGCCGATTACTCAGCTTCACTGACGTCAAAACGCATCGCGAAAGTGATCAAGAGGTGGCTGGCAACGAAACTGCCCCAGTTTGGTAATAGACGATGGTGGGTATGACCGCCTATATGGACACCTCGAAGATTATACGGGTGCGCGACTGGAACCGATTACCAGGCCGGATTGTGTCGGCCCCTTAGATTGACCCAGTATAGCCCCTTGCAAGGGGTTTCGGGAACGGAAACAGGGCTCATGATAGATTGGCACGAACCAAGCAGCAAAACTTGGGGTAATCGGTACACTGTCGTCTGCAAATAAACCACTTTTCCACGCTCCTACGCCCTTTCAGCCACCCAGATCAGGCAATAAAACGTTAACGTGCTCTCAGTCTCGTCTCATAGTGTTAGCTGCTACCTAAAACAGATATTTATTTGGCGCCAACGGCTGCGGCGGGTTGGCACCTGCCTACAGGTCTTACTCGGCGTTTCGTTGGCTCTGCTCTGCTCTGTCGTTTATAGCCAACAAAACCTTCCCAATATGGGTGAACCTGCAGACAATGCCCTATCGCCAGTCGAGGAACAGCAACTTGGCGCTCAATTCATGCGCCAGATTAGGGCACAACTGCCTTTGATCAAAGATGTGCAACTTAATGAGTACATTCAAAACCTCGGCAATCGACTAGTCCTGGCCTCAGGGAAAAGTGAAACTCAGAATTTCACCTTTTTCATTATCGACGACCCGCAGATTAACGCCTTTGCCATTCCAGGTGGATACGTTGGGATCAACTCAGGGCTCGTTGCGGCGATGCCTTTCGAAGAGCAATTAGCTAGCGTGGTGGCACACGAAGTCGCTCATGTCACTCAGCGACACCACGCCCGAGCGTTCGCAACCGGAAACCGAGCCACGTTAAGCACGGCGGCAGCGGTACTGGCAGCTATCATCATCGGTCAGGCGTCACCCCAGGCTGGCCAAGCTGCCTTGGCGGCAGGTCTTGCTGCTAGCCAGCAATCAGCTATTAATTTTACGCGTAGCAACGAGGTGGAAGCGGACCGAATAGGTATCGAAATTCTTGAAAATGCCCAATACGATCCGCGTGCGATGGCCGAAACGTTCTCCATTTTGAGGCGCAGAAACTCACTCAACACATCGTCTGGACAGCTCGAATACTTACGTACTCACCCGCTTGATAACAACCGAATTGCTGAAGCTACCGATCGAGCAGCAAGCAAACCCGCCGTAGCTCAAGTAAGGCTGCATGAGTACTCGTTTTTCAGAGCTCGTTTGGGAATCATCAGTTCCAATGACACCGGACAACTCAAACGAGTCTATCTTGCCAAACATGAAAAATCACCAACAGTGGAAAGCGCTTACGCACTGGCACTGATTAACCAGCGAGCAAACCTCAGCGATCAGGCTAACCAGTATCTGGTAGAACTCGATGAGTTGGTTTCGACACATCCCATGATTGAACTGCTGCGGGCCGACATCGCTAGCATGGACAATAAAAAGACCGATGACGTCCTACTAGAGGCTTTGTCCGATCTTTATCCCGACCGATATTCCATCGTTGAAAAACGTCTGGATCAACTTATTCGAGATAGGCGACTCATCGAAGCCTCAAGCACGGTTAAGAAGTATATAAGGTATAGCAATAGACCCAACCCATTAGCCTGGCGTCAATTAGCCGGTATCCAGGAGCGTTTGGAAGATAAAGCAAGCAGTCACGAGTCATTGGCTAAATACTTCGAAGCGCTGGATGAGCTCAATCGAGCAGCCAGTCAATTGGAACTTGCCTTAATGCAAGTATCACCTTCCTCTCAGGACAAGCTTCGCTTGGATGCTCGCCTGAGAGACCTGCGTGAGAAGGCAACTGGTTCCAGATAATTTAATCTAAACAGAGGGACCAGCGCTAACTAGATCACGACCACTTTCGGTATCTGTGTATTGAACAAAATTCTCGACGAATAGTGTTGCAAGCTTGTCGGCCTTTTCTTGCCACTGTGCAACATCGTCATAGGTGTTACGTGGATCCAGCAAGTGAGAGTCAACACCCGATAGCGATGTCGGTACGTTTAAGTTGAAGGTGGGTATGCTAGTAGTTTCGCTTTCGTCAATAGAACCATCCAGAATCGCATCAATGATTGCACGGGTGGCTTTGATCGAGATACGTTTGCCGCTTCCATTCCAGCCTGTATTAACCAGGTAAGCCTTGGCACCAGAAGCATCCATACGCTTGCCTAGTTCGTCTGCGTATTTTGTCGGATGCAAGCTTAAAAATGCTTTTCCAAAGCAGGCCGAGAACGTTGGCTGTGGACTGGTGATTCCCAGCTCAGTCCCAGCAAGCTTCGCGGTGAAGCCTGACAGAAAATGATAACGCGTTTGCTCTGGAGTCAAAACGGATACCGCTGGCAAAACACCAAACGCGTCTGCACTGAGAAAAATAACTTTGCTGGCGTGGCCTGCTCGCGAAACGGGCTTAGCGATGTTGGCTATATGATCGATAGGGTAGGACACCCGAGCATTTTGGGTCTTGCTTCCATCATCATAATCAACCGCGCCATCGTCCTTGACAACGACGTTTTCCAACAGCGCATTACGACGAATGGCCGCGAATATATCGGGCTCAGCTTCCGCACTCAAATTAATTGTTTTGGCATAGCAACCGCCTTCATAATTGAAAACACCATCATCATCCCATCCGTGCTCATCGTCCCCTATGAGACGACGTTTTGGATCAGTGGATAGCGTAGTCTTTCCTGTTCCCGATAATCCGAAGAACACTGCGGTATCTCCGGCTTCGCCAACATTTGCAGAGCAATGCATTGAAGCGATTCCGTTCAACGGCAGCAGGTAGTTCATGTAAGAGAACAAACCCTTTTTCATTTCACCGCCGTACCAAGTGCCGCCGATAACCTGCATTTTTTCGGAGTAGTTAAAGGCAACGAAGTTTTCAGAGTTCAGTCCGTGCTGCTGCCAGTTTTTATTGACTACCGAAGCTCCATTCAACACCACAAAATCTGGCTCAAATTTATTCAATTCTATTGAAGAAGGGCGGATAAACATATTGGTTACGAAATGCGCCTGCCAGGCCACCTCGGTAACAAATCGTACGCTTAGGCGAGTGTTCTCGTTAGCACCGCAAAAAGCATCAACGACAAATAAACGCTTACCCGTCAAATGATCTGCAACGAGTGTTTTCAGATCACTCCAGACGTTTTCTGAAATGGGATTATTGTCGTTCGCTCCCTGGTCCGCCCACCAAAGAACATCCTTGGTCAAACTATCTTCAACAATAAATTTATCTTTCGGACTGCGCCCAGTGAATGCGCCTGTGTCCACTGCTACGGCCCCACTGCTTGTGACTACACCACGCTCCAAACCTTGGAGATCTTCGCGAATCTCTTCGTCGAACAGTTGATCGTATGAGGGGTTGTACACGACTTCAGCTGTGGCACAAATGCCATAAGGTGATAGGTCTAAACCACGGTTCAGAATCTGAGCCGATTGATTCATATTTGAAACTCCAAGGATCAATTCAAAGCGAGTATTGAAGAACGCGAAAAGTGCAGCACCGCAAACGCTCAAGGCATTAGCGACCCTGTAGGTCCGAACTATACTGGAGCTGAGCCTAAAGGAGACGATCAGATTACATAAATATGCCGCAAAAACAGTAGCTTGGCATACAACCACCCGAATTTTGTAGTTTAATTACAGATGTTCTTGATGTCCAAATCTGGTCTATCTCACTGTTGCAATAAGGAATAGATAATGGTGCAACTGTCGAAAAAGGCTGACAGCCAGCTTGGCAACCGGTTGCATATTATTATTCCTGTAATTTCGGTTCATGTACGAATATGTAACACGACTCACGAAATTAGTACTGAGTAGTGTTTCACTCACAGAGCGAGAAACTATCGTAACGTTTGCGAGTTGCTAAATGCGGTAACCAGCGCACCTACTCTCAGAGCACCGAAAACTCAACACGGCGGTTAGCTGCACGGCCTTTCCTCGTCGCATTACTGATACGTGGCGTAGATTCGCCAAAAGCCTGCGGTTTAAGACGGGATCCGGAAATTCCTTCATCAACAAGATGTCGAGCAACGGAGATTGCACGACGCTTGGAGAGTTGGAGGTTGCTAGAGGCTGTGCCCAGATTATCGGTATGTGCCTCTATCGTTACTCTGACACCAGGATATTCTGCCAAAGTTTCTGCCACGCCTTCTAAGATTAGCAATGAATCGGCAGTCAGAAGATCAGAGTTGGTTTCGAAGTTAATACCTTCTATTACACCGTCAAAAATAGCACAGCCATCAGGCTTAACCGGCAACCCTCCGCGTGTAGTTGGACAGCTGTCCATCAAGTCAGCGACACCATCGGCGTCAGCATCTGATGCTAATTCAACCCCCACAGGCTCTATGTCCACGACAACGTCTTCGGGGAATGTTTCAGGTTCGGATCTCACTTCTCCCGCAAAGCGGTAAATCAGCCCCAGTTGAGCATATTTTGCATCCGTTTCATGAGCAATTACTTCGCCTCGCATCGCCAAACCATTGCCCAAACCGTATTCCAAACCGACACCCGCCAACAAATGTACGTCATTGAGACGGCGATACTGAACAACCGTGACTTCGTTTTCCAACATGCCCAGACCGAGTCGCCCATAAGCAGACAGGCCAGTTCGGCGAGAACGAGCAAGACTGTCGTTCATTCCATAATACAAGGCACTTACACCCGCAACGGAATACCCGACTGTGCCCTCAGGAGTCAGTTCTGCCTCACCGAGTTCACCATAGTGGCCTTCAACACTGAAACGATTGGCAAAATCGTATCCCACTGTTCCAGAAATGCCAGAACTCTCAGAGTCGCCAAGCGTCGTTCCCGTTACTTGATCAGTATTGGGCTCAAGCTGGCTCATTAGAACTCCCGCACCCACATAGATTCGTTTTTCAACGTCTGGATCTGGGGCAAAGCGTCCCAGATCCATGTCGAGCGCACTACAGCCAGACAGAACTACAGTGCTAGCAAGGACAGTAACCTTTGCTATCGTCCGGCGTTTCAAACGCAAACCAAGAAAAATCAGGCTACCACTAAGCAGCAAACCGAGCAGCGGGTCAGGTTTAGACATGTTACCGATACTGGTAATACTGCAGCCAACTCCAGCCCCTCCTAGACCTGTTTCGATCTGTCCACTCAAAGCGATACCTTGATTGATATCAGCAATTCCATCACCATCGGTATCTGGCAGGTTGATCGGCGTACCCTGGGTTAATTCATTTGTATTTCCATCGTCCATGGGGCCTGCAAACCCGTTCCCGTCACTGTCCGGATCTTCTGCATCGACGACACCGTCGCCATCGGAATCAGGACCCGCTACAAAGTCAATGTCGTCACTATCATCGATACCGTCACCGTCAACATCAGGACCTCCAGTAAAATCTGCATCGTTCTGATCAGGAATGCCATCAAGGTCGGCATCATTCATCAAGTCGTTGCGACCGTCTCCATTGGCATCAACGCCACCAGCCTCTTCTAAATCACTAATCCCATCATTATCACTGTCCAAATCAGTGCTGTTGGGATCTTGATCATTGTCGGTATCAGTTTGGGGAGTCGGGTTGGCCGCTACATTGTCATCAAGACCATCGCCGTTTGCATCTGTAAAATTATCCACTTGACCGTTGTTGTCCAGATCATTTGAAGGCCCGGCCATTTCCAGAATATCTGACAATCCGTCCTGATCGCTATCCAAGTCCCGGATGTCCGGAATTCGATCGCCATCAGTATCGCGCAGTGTCGTTCCACGGCTCACCATGGAATCATCAGCACCGTCACCATTCTCATCTGTAAATGGCATGATTCGACCCTCTGCATCAGCACGCGGATAACCTGCTTCTAGCACATCAAGCAGTGAGTCATTATCTGAATCAAGATCGAGCATATCCACTACGCCATCAGCATCGGTATCCAATCGCATATCGCTGGAACCTTGCGCCAAACCGTTAGCATCAACCGTAGCCGCCGAGGACAGGCGTCCGGTGTTAGCTATGCTGTCATGCCCTGCTTCCAAAGCGTCATAGACACCATCGTTGTCGCTGTCCAAATCAAGATAGTCAGGAACCGTATCGCCATCGGTGTCAACAGCGGTTTCGCGGCTATCAAAAACACCGTCGTTATCACTGTCGCGATCCAGGTAGTTGGCAACGCCATCGCTGTCGTTATCACCCGTACCTTCAATGATATCCGTTATCCCATCATTATCATCATCTTCGTTGTCTGAATTGATGCTGCCGTCACCGTCACTATCGTCCGTACCCGGCACTGCAGGAATCGGATTGGCTTTTGGATCGGTGCCACCACCTGGAACAGCTCCGTCTTGATAGTCAGGCAGATCATCGCCATTGCTGTCCAACGGGTTTTGCGGGTCAGCGCCAGCTTCGACGCTATCTGTTACACCGTCGTTATCAGAATCAGTTTCGCGATAATCAGCGGCACCATCTTGATCTGTATCGGTAGGTAATACTGAAGCACCACCACTTTCTACTGCATCGGGCATTGAGTCTTGATCTGAATCCAGATCGCGAAAATCAAGCACGCCATCACCATCGGTGTCAAACAGTGGTAGTGCGGTAGCTTGAATAATATCGTTAACACCTTTGCCGTCGACATCATAAAAACCATCGGCCCGGCCATCATTATCGTTATCCGTGCCACCCGCTTCTACAACATCAACAATGCCATCCCCATCACTATCCAGATCTCTGAAGTCCGGTGTGCCGTCGTTATCCGTGTCTGGAATTGAATATATTAAAACGCCGGAGTCAATCGATGTTTCGATAACATCTGGAATACCATTACTGCCAACGGCAAAGGCTATATCGATTGCACCGTTTGGAACGAGATCCAGTGCGTCAGCAGCCGCCCTGTCCAAACGCGCTTCCATGTTATCGAGGATGCCGTCATTATCGCTGTCAAGGTCATATACATCAGGGACACCGTCGTTATCAGTATCAACGGACGCTCGGTCCGCAGAACCATTACCGTCGGTGTCGACTCGCCCCTCTATCGAATCCAATATTCCGTCGTTGTCGTCATCAAGATCATATTGGTCTAAGACGCCATCGCCATCTGTGTCAGGCCCTAACCCTACCATGGTGCGTGACTGCAGGTTCGGCTGTTCAGAATCGACGCTGAATCGATCTGAGTTTGCCAAGGTGCTGGTTGTGAGGGTACTCAATGCGATGCTGATCGCTACACTTCCAAGAGTAGGAAGTATCGAATAACCTGAACGTAGCTTAAAGGCAGGTGGCCGCCGTGATCCAGAAAAATGAGTAATCATGTGTTTTCAACCAACCGACAAGCGGTTCTAAAAATTAAGAGGTTCCATCTCAAACGGACACAGCAGCAACTACGGCAATTGGATATTAAGATAACAGTTACCGTTGATTCTCTGCATGCGGCTATTGGACAGTACTGAATTTGTGTTTACGAATTGTTACGGATTACCCATGCACAAAAAAGTACTGCTTCACACTTTTTAGTGCATTTTTTCCTAGCTCTACTCTCATATCTGTAATTGCATCAATCTAATTGTTTTGGCCACGACGGAAGAATACGAATCTCAACGCGTCTGTTACGGGCTCGATCAGCCTCAGTCACGTTTTGTACTAGGGGTAACAGTTCTCCGTAACCTTCAGCCTGCAACCGTTCGCGCTCTACACCAGCAGCAACTAAATAATCGACGACCGCTTCAGCACGCTGCACTGTGAGGTTTTCGTTTTCTAATTCGTCACCCAAATCATCAGTGTGCACCATCACCACGATGGCAACTGTCACCTTATCCAGCAATATGGTTGCAATGGATTCCAACGCTGCCTTGCCCGAATCAGTTAGCACATCCGATTCTGATTCAAATCCAACGCCCTCAACAATACCTGCAATATCCAAACCAGGGTAGTAACCAGGTACTGGAAGCGCAACGACTTCTGCAGATAGCAGGGTGGGCTCTTCATCAGATTTTACTGGGGAGCCAACAACTTTTTCGGAAGACATTACTGGCTGCACTTTATTTGCGCTACGGGCTTCTATTTCCGTTCTAGAATGGTCACCATCGCGCTTAATCGAATCAACACTCTCGCGTGGCTGAGCGATACTTTGACTGTTTGCTTGCGACCGCGATTTAACGATTGGCTGTAAAACAGTCTGATCAACCGCAAGCTGATCAGCGTCCAGATCGGGCAGTGTTAAGAGCTCTATACGTCGATTTTTCAATCGATCTGCTACTGCGCTATTAGCTGCGATGGGCTGGGTTTCACCCACGCCTGTGGCTTGCAGCTGCCGTTGGCTAACACCTCTACTGCGCAAATACTCCGATACCACAGTGGCACGACGAAACGACAGCAGCAAATTTCTATGAGCATATCCTTTCGAATCGGTATGCGCCGTGATTCTAATTCGGGATTCCGGAAAAGCCAGCAATGTCTCTGCTACTCGGTCGAGCTGAGTTCTGGCCGCAGGGTTCAAAAACCGACGACCCTTTGTAAAATTAACCTCATGCAAAATTCGGTCAAACAAACCACAACCATCACTACCGACCGTCACAAATTTCACGGTAGCCGGGCAAGCATCAGCAATATCCAAAACACCATCAGAATCGGCGTCGTCGGTGCGCTGCGCTGGGCGCCATCGATCTGCCAAACTGCCCTGTCCCAGTCGATTGGTTTGAGAAGATTCTTGAACAGTTGAATCCGCACGCGCTACTGGAGTGATTTCGTTACTGAGTAACGACTGCGGTGATTGCACCGCAATTGCTTGCACTTGAACTACGGGCGAAACGTCAACTGGCTGTGCTATTACAGGCTCGGCGGAAGATGGTAGGTGGTCGTTCTTGACGTTGTCGCTTGATACTCCAAACCGAAAAATTGCACCGATTCCAACATAGGACACATCAGAATCAAATCGTGTAATTTCCGTTCTTATGCCCACACCGTTGGCGAAGCCATATTCCGCTCCCAATCCAAACACAGGGACAGCACCACTGAATTCGAAATTATCGATAATGGAAACTTTGTTAAGCACGCCATAACCCACACGGGCAAATGCACTGAGTCCCTCTCGGCGGGATCGCATTTGCACACCACCAAAGCCGTAAATCAATGCACTGACAGTTGCAGCAGAAAATTCAACGCCAGTATTGGCTTCGCCCAATGCCGATGACCCTAATAAAGCGGTATCAAGCTCAATAGCCAAGGCGTTATGCACGTCGTAACCCAACTTGAGTTGAGCACCTACAGCGCTCGTCGACTCGACACGGTAGTCAGTGCCTGCAGTTTCAGGATTAAGCCGACTTTGACCAATAGACCCACCCGTATAGACTCGGTTTCGAAAGTCGCTGGTGTTACTCGGTAAGCTGAACACATCTGGTGATTGGAATGATTGACACCCAAGCAAAGACGCACAAAGTGCCGACACTAAAAATGATCGGCACTTAATTAGCTCAAAAATAAGGGTGGATGGACCACTGGCTCTTCGCATTACAACACACGCAGTGCTACACGATTATTCAATCGACGACTTTCTACCGAGTTGTTTTCAGAAAGTGGCTGTGCGGATCCAAATGCCCGAGCTCGTAAGCGCTGTGTGTCGACCCCTTGTCCAGCCAAAAAACGGGCAACTGTCAAAACACGTTCGCGGGAAATTTGCATAGCTTGTCCTTGCTCCTGATAAGCTTCAGTGTGAACCTGTAGCTCGATAACAAGCGCTGGATTATTATTCAGAGAAAGCGCAAGGCTTTCCAGAAGGTACTCGGAATTCGGTGTCAATCTTGAACTACCCATTTGAAATTCAACACCCTCTACCACTCCCGTAAAGAGAGCGCAGCCAGCACCATCACTGGGCTCACCCAATGCAGGCGCATTACATTCGGCAGAGGATGCAATATCGACATTGTCTGTGTCACTGGCTGTCTCTGGATCGATGATCGCAGCACCGAATCCGTTGTCTGAATGCGTCGTCAGTTCATTATTGTTATCGTAACCTTCAAAGGCTTCAACTTCTGCATAGCCCCCGTTCCGAGATTCAACGTCGGAGCTTTCTACAGACGGCGTCGTTAGTTGGCCGCCAGCTATGCTGTCAACTCGTCCGCCACCATCATCTTTTGAACGCCAGTAGATCGACGCCATTGCGATCTGAGCATCACCGTCGTAACTGGCAACCTCAGCTCGTAGCCCAAGTCTTGCGCCAATAGGATATTGCACTCCAGCACCAACCCACAGAGCCGTATTATCGGCTTCATTCAGAAGAATCCGGGATTCGTTAGTAATGCTGCTTAAACCAAACCGCACATAACCAGACAGACCCGCCTGCCTGCCATCCATACCTCGATTGTTGTACACATAAGCAATGCCACCCACTGATGCAGCGGTATACGCAATCTCCTGCTCACCCGATAGCCCTGCGGCACCCAGATCTGTAAATGCCGCTTCTGCGCTCAACCAATTATTAATATCTAGCCCAAAATAGGCAGTAGCAGCCTGGCCTTGCTCTTCTTCGAGTGTAAAAGCGCTGCCAGCTGTGTCAGGGCTCAGCTTGGACACGCCACCTCCCAGCCCCACAAACCAGGCTGAAGTCGCGTGACCGGATAACATCATTCCGCCACTCATACCTAAGGCCAGAGCTATCGCTCTCTGTGTTGATCTCGACATCCTAGAGACTCATCTATGGTGATTGAAAACTCCTTACGGAGCATTTAGTACGCCAAAAACGATAACAATGAGAATTATGCCGCTATTTCGTCGTCTCACAACCGCTATATCCGCAGCGCTAGTAATCTGCAGTTTTCTCGGGGAATACGGTGGGGTTTAATGCGCTACCCTTAACGGTAAATTACTCACCGGTTAAAAAGATAGGCCGTCCGTGGCCACTTTTGGGCATCCTTTCCGGCAAATACCACTTGGAGGAGGTTGCAGGGTGATCGTTATCACATAACTGCCCCCTATTAAATGCCCTGAGCGCTTAAGAGTCAACCCAATCAAGAAATTACTCGCCAATTTATAGGTACACATAAACTTTCATTAAACGTCGCCTGATACTCGCTCTCTGTGGCGTCCGTAAAGAAGAAAGCCTAGTAGTAATGAAATCACTAATAAAACAGCGCTTAATATCAGTTGAACGTTGGATCCAACCCGAATTCCCGAACCTAGGAGTGCGAACACTAGCATCTGAGGAACATAGCCGACTGCAGAGGCTATCAAGAAGACTCTGATAGAAATTTTCGTAAAACCAACACAAAGGTTTGTGAGCAAATTCGTTCCTAAGGGCTGTAATCGCAGCACAAGTACTTTGATGAAAACATCATCTTTGAGGAATAACTGAAGTTTTGAAATGACGTTGGGATAACGACGGGCGACTTTCGCAGCGAAGAGCCACCTCGATAGGTTAACGGTTAGATAACATCCCAGTATTGCAGCGCAAAGCGATAACAAGACGCCAGGCACTACGCCATAGGCGATTCCGCCTATGAATGCCACCAGTTGCCGGGGTAAGCCGATGGAGGTTGAAAGTACGCCAACAACTAGAAATAGCAGCATACCTACGCCCCCTTTCGACTCAAGTGCAACGCCCCATTCTTGTGCCGGTATTAGTTCCGAAGGCTTAAAGACTAGCGTGCCAACCACTATAAGTATCAGCAGCGCTAGCAATACTGTACTGGCACCTCTACCAGAGCTAAACGAGTGTAAGTTCATTGTCCGCAGCTGAACACAGCAAACACCTGTCCTATCAATTCAGGAAAACGCGCTGCGTACACCACTACTCTTCTGCACCTTGAAAATAGAAGAGCTATCCGGCGGTGGGGGCAACGGCATACGAACCGGTACGTTTTCCAGCCGTGGAGTTAAAGACTGCTCTCCGCAGATTAATCTGTCTGTCATGAATTGCCAATATTGATCGAGACCGATCCCTGTGTAGGCGCTGGAATTTCCTCCCAAAGACCATGCGTCCGCCGCACCGCACTCATAAAACAACAACATTCGCGCTTGATCAGACAAATTGGGCGCTGAGCCATGGAGTGTTCGAACGTGATGGATTGTCATGTTACCTGCTCGTCCGGTTAACGGGATTGCACGATTGATGTCAAATGCAGGATCATCAGGGTTGATAGCACCGGCGAAAACACCGTTTGCAGAGTGGTCCAGAACACCCTCCTTATGAGAACCTGGGATAACCATTAACGGGCCGTTTTCCATACTCACATCATTCAACATGATGGATATGGCCAACAAATTATCGTTGGTGTGTGGATAAAAGGCCCAATCCTGATGCCACTCCACAGCCACTCCACCACCGGGAGCCTTTGTGTTGAGCTTACTGTTGTGCAAGCGAACGTCAGGACCTAGCAGGCTTTTCAAAATGCAGGTCATGCGATCACTGATTAATGCGCTCCAGTAGGCTGAATGCTGAGCATGAGGCTGTTTGATTCGAGTTAAACGGGGCGTTTCTGCCGTATGCCCTTCTTCCAAGTCGTACAACTCATTGTTTTGGGTGCAGTTGCGGGATTGATCGATAAAGTCTGCAGTCACTTGCTGAAGAAGTGCCAATTCTTGAGCAGGAATGGCATCTTCGACCATCACGTAGCCATTTATATGATAGAAATCGATTTGATCCTGACTTAGCATAGTCTTGGCACTCGCTTAACGCGCAATTCGGATGATTTGCGACCCTACACTATCAGCAAAATGTAGCACCTGTCGCAACTGGCTAGGCAGGCGGCGCGCAAGACTGTGTGAGACTGTTTTTTGCAATAGGATTACGCGATATAGTCAGCGTCTCCCGCCAAGCTCATTGCTTTGGCAGTAAATCATCTTTCGCCCTTCCTTTTCGAGTTTCAATCCATGGCAAGTTTTCCATCCAGTGCAAAGGTCGTCATTATTGGCCAGGGCGGCATTACAGGGGCTTCAGTTGCCCACCATCTGATCGAGCGTGGCTGGGACAACATAGTAGGAATTGATAAATCAGCGGTTCCGACCGATGTCGGCTCTACTGCCCATGCGTCTGATTTTTGTTATGCCACGGCGCATGACAACATGACTTGCTATACGACCAAATACAGCATCGATTTTTACGAAAAATTGGGGCGCTATGAAAAAGTAGGGGGTTTGGAAGTTGCCCGAATCGATGACGATGAACGGATGATAGAGCTGAAGCGCAAAGTAGCATCCGGCAAGGCCTTCGGGACTAACGCTCGCATGATCAGCGCTGCAGAGGCCAAGGAAAAAATGCCTCTTCTAGAAGAAAGCATGATCCAGGGAGCCCTCTGGGATCCAGACGCAGGTTTGGTTGTTCCCCGCTCTCAAGTCGTGACTGGGGAAATGGTCGAAGCGTGCGAAAAGACAGGCAAATTGTCAGTTTTTGCTAATACTTCAGCCACAGCGCTGGACATCAAGGATGGCCGCATTATCGGCGTTGAAACCACACGAGGTTACATCCAGGCAGATTATGTTGTGGTCTGCGCAGGGTTATGGGGACGATTAATCGCGCAGATGGCAGGTGAAGATTTGCCGGTTATGCCCGTAGACCACCCCCTACTCTGGTTCGGACCTTACAACGAATTTGCAGGCACTGGTAAACATATCGGTTATCCATTGCTGCGAGATCAAGGCAATTCTGCTTACTTGCGCGACACAGGTGATCCGACCACCTCTGAAGGCGGCATGATCGAATGGGGCTATTACGAAGAAAAAGAGCCTCGCATGTGCCATCCGAGGGATCTTCAGGAAAAAGAAGATGCTCGTCTATCACCCTCACCGCGCGATCTGGAAATGGACCAGATTATGGAACCCCTAGAGCGGGCGATGGAACTCACACCGATTCTGGGCGAGCTCGGTTTCGATGAAAAGCGCTCCTTTAACGGCTTGCTGCAAGTGACTGCAGACGGCGGACCCTCGATAGGTGAGTCTGCGAAAGTTCGGGGTCTTTGGTATGC
>JBLHWG010000059.1:0-18947 GCA_047629055.1 Halioglobus sp. | reverse complement strand
GAGCATGGCAAATCCGCAGGCCATCCACATGACCAATGCACCGGACATAAGAAAATAAAATGTATCGAGCGCATAGCTCAACTCGGCAATTTGTTCCATTGTTACAGTCTCTTTAATTAAGGTTTGGGATTGATAGAGTCGTTACAGGGCGACGGGTCCGGATTCGTTAGTCCGGATACGTATAGCTCGTTCGAGGTTTGTGACGAAAATTTTGCCGTCACCTATTTTGGCCGAGCCTGCAGCTTCACTGATGGCTTCCAGTACTGCGTCTAGTTGATCGTCGTCTATACCGATTTCTATTTTGGTCTTCGGGATGAAGTCCACGACGTATTCAGCACCGCGATATAACTCGGTGTGTCCTTTCTGTCGCCCGAACCCTTTGACCTCGGTCACTGTCATGCCCTTAACGCCGATGTTTGACAGCGCTTCTCGAACATCCTCAAGCTTAAAAGGCTTGATAATTGCCGTTACCAGTTTCATCGTAAATTTTCCTAGTCAGTAGATGCGATAAGTAACTGTGTTACATCATGCGTGCCAAGGAAAAAATATTATAAAAAACAATTAGATAGTAAGTTTGTTTGGGTGGTCTTTTATAGTTGTTGCACCCAATAAGTGCTGCATCTGCTCGGGTTTGCGCTTTAGTGGTGCAAAAGCGATGTTCGTCTGTTTTATTTGAAAAACACACCAAAAACTGTACTTATTGCAATTGCGCGCACCGCAGAGTGGCGGATACAAGCAAACCTTTTCAGCCAAATATCGTAAGCTGTACATGAGTGGGGTATGTTTTTAAAACTGCCCCTTCCACCAGTACAACTAGAGAACAGAACATGATAGATGCCCGCGTTTTTGATGATATTTCGAACACCCTAGTTAAGTTATTACCGCCCGGTGTCTCTGAGATGAAGGACGATTTTGAGCACAACGCTAAGGCAACATTGCAGAGCGCGTTGGGAAAGCTTGATCTGGTCACTCGCGAAGAATTTGATGTGCAAAGTGAAGTGCTGATAAATACTCGTAAACAACTCAAGTTGCTTGAAGAGCGTGTTCAACAGCTAGAGGGTTCCTTGCCAGCCAGTACGGCTGAATAAATTCTGATCTGAATAGTGTGCAGGGTTTGCGCGGTTGTTGAAGTTAGCTTTTGTTGCTTTGAGCCTTACGGCGCTATGGCAGCTATGCCTCTGGTACACGATTTCGGATGCTCAGGCATCACAGCAGCGACAACAACGCGCGCAGCTGGTTGATCTTGATAGGCAGCTCGACCAATTCTCGTTTATTCCCAAATTGCTTTCGGAGGATATCGAAATTCGTGAAGCGCTCTCGACGCCGAATAGTCGTACGCTACTCTCCGCAAACATGCGCCTATCCCGTACGCAACAAGATAGCGGCCTGGACGTGGCTTACCTGCTTAATGGTTCAGGCCTGACGGTCGCATCCAGTAACTGGTCTGATGCGTTGAGCTTCGTTGGTGTGAGTTATTCGTTTCGACCTTATTTCAAAAATGCAATTAAGGGGCAGGGAGCAACATTCTTTGCGGTTGGCGTGACCACTGGAATTCCTGGCTACTTTATTGCCCAGCCGGTTGTATTGAAAGGAGAGGTTCTGGGCGTCGTCGTTGCAAAAGTTGAGTTGGGGGTGCTAGTCGATAGCTGGTCACAGCTACCCTATGAATCGGTTGTGACAGATGAATTCGGCGTCATCATTTTATCAACTCGAGAAGATCTGCTGTACACCCCAACACTTACTTTGCGTCCAGAGCAAGTAAAGCAGTTGCAGGCGGAGCGACGTTATCAGTTGAAAAAATCGACTGTAGAATTCATGACTGGATACCCTGCAAAGCGCGCCAAGATTGATGAGGTATCAAGTGATATCTATTTCTTGTTTAGTCAAAAGCTTGTGAACGAACCTTGGCAGCTTTTAAGTTTAAGTAACGAGCGAGGCATACAGAGACGCTCAATGGTGCTGACAATCGCCATAGCTTCTTTATGCCTGATTGCGTACTTACTAACACGGCTTTATCAGCAGCAAGTACGACTGGTGCGTTCAGAGCAACGTCACTCACTGGAACTCGAAGAGAAAGTGCTGCATCGCACGAAGGAATTGGAAACAGCGCAGCAGCGCCTTATTTCAGAGTCCAATTTTACAATGTTAGGCCGCATGTCCGGCGCTATAAACCACGAGATCAATCAGCCTCTGGCAAGTTTAAGGCTGAATCTGGCTTCGCTGCGCACGATGATCGAAAACGGCGATGCCGATCAGGAAGAAATTGAGCAAATTGTTATAGACAGTGATCGAACCACCAAACGGATCGGTCGTGTCATTAGCAGTCTACGAAGTCTTGCGCAGAAGAACGAAAGTCGCTTTGAACGATTTGAAGTTGCAAGATTGATTAATGAAGTGTACGACACCGTTCGACGCGAGCGGCAAGCTGTCTCGCGCTATTTAAGTATCGAGAACGCCGACATTAATATTTTTGTACTTGGCGATGAAGTACTCATTCAGCAGGCATTATTGAACTTGCTCTATAACGCCTTCAATGCAGTGTTGGGGGTCAAGGAGCCGCTTGTTGTGCTGTCAATGCAGAAGGTGTCGGGATTGGCCGTTAGGGTAGATGCCGATCGGCGATCACAAGAATATGTAGTGATCTGCGTGTCAGACAATGGTCCCGGGATTTCTCCATCGGTTGCATCAACGCTGTTTGAACCGTTCGCAACCACTAGGCGCAAAACAGATGGTTTAGGATTGGGATTAACGATCGCCAGGCAAATCGCTCTGGATCATGGTGGAGAGTTGCGCTACAACGCGACAATCAGCGGTTGCCAGTTCACTCTTGAACTCCCCGTTCACCATACTTAATAGGTCTGCAGAAATGAATAAAGTGCCTCATCCTGACGACTCGCCTTTCACCATTTTATTGGTGGATGACGATCTTGATGTGCTGGGAGCCAATGCTCGATTCCTGAGACTGAACAAGATTGAAGTGCTCATTGCTGAATCGGCAGAGTCAGCCATAGCAAAGTTGAAGGTTGAACGTATTGACGTTGTTGTTACGGACTTGCGGATGCCTGAAACCAACGGCTTGGAATTCACCGCAAAGGCACGTGTGATCAGGCCATTAGTTTCGGTTGTTTTTTTCTCAGGCTTTGCAACGGTTGCCGATGTGGTGGCTGCGATGCGATTGGGTGCTGTGGATTTTTTAGAAAAACCCGTCGATCCAGAACTTCTACTGTCGACGCTACAAGCGTTGGAAAATAGGTATGACGGCAGTATTGATACTCGCGCGCTGCACGTTGACGTGAGTAGTAACAGCGCACCGTTTCGATATCGGGTACTCGCTTACGAGAAATTGCTTATTGAGGAAAGCCTCATGAAGCATGATGGGCATGTGGGCAAAGTTATCGATAGCTTGAAAATAAATCGCCGCACCTTAAACGACAAAATGCGTCGTCTTGGCATCACCCGACAGACTCACGACTAGTAGTCTCCTATATTTACTCATGCTCTAAATCAGGGCTGCAGATAAGGGCTGAGTCGGCGAATTTCTGCCAGTTTGGTGGGTAATGCAATGTTGTGTGGAATCTATATTTATAAAAATACTTATAATTCAGACGCTTAGCCCGTCTTGCATAATCTCCTCGTTCTATAGAAACTAGTGTCACAAGTCGTATGAGCTTGAACACCACTTTGGAGATTTTAATGAAACCGATTTTTAAGACTACAGCGCTCAGTGCTGTATTGGCGATGACGCTGGGATTGCCATTGGCACACGCACAAGATAGTGACTACGTATTAAACACAGCTTCAACCGGTGGAACGTATCACCCTGTGGGGACAGCTATTGCAACGCTGTCAAAAATTAAGCTTCTGCCGAAGGAAAAATTCAGTTTGACGGCAGTGAACTCAGCCGGCTCGGGCGCGAACGTCCAGGCACTAGCTGCAGGTACTGCGCAATTTGCAATTCTTATGGGATTGTATGGCTCTTACGCAGCGACTGGCACAGGCCCAGTATCTGAGCCTCAGACGAACATGCGTTCTATTTCCATGCTGTGGCAGAACGTTGAGCAGTTTATCCTTGCTACTGACATGGTTAAGGATGGAACAGCCAGTGATCTGATGGCAGCCAAAGGCAAAACTGTGGCGATGGGTAAAGAGAATTCAGGTACTTTGGGTTCAAACACTGTGTTGATGACTGGCCTTGGATTCGATTTTGACGCTGACTTTGATTTTATCTATGCCGGTTACGGACCATCAAGTGATGCGTTGGCCAATGGTCAAGCGGTAGCGGCAGGCCTTCCTTCTGGCCCACCGACCAGTGCTGTGACTAAGTTGCTGTCAACCAATGAAGGTAAATTCACAATACTGTCAGTAACTGAAGAAGAAGCTGCGAAAATGGATGGTGGCCGTAACCTTTGGACGCCTTACACCATTGCTGCAGGCACATATCCTGGTCAGACTGCCGATATAAAAACTATTGCACAACCGAACTTCTTGGCAGTATCTGCAGACGTTGATGAGAATCACGTATATATGTTAACTAAAACCATTTATGAAAACCTGGCTTTCCTTCAAGCGATTCATCCTGCTACCAAAGTGATGAATATTGAATCAGCAGTGGCAGGTTTACCTGTTCCATTGCATCCTGGTGCTGCTCGGTACTACAAAGAAGTGGGATTGGATGTGCCAGAACGATTAATGGCCAAGTAGTCTGATACTGCCGGTATAGGCTGGTAGAACAACACTGGCTCTTCGGCCAGCTGGCAGTATGTTAGGCAGTCAAGTCGTTCTGATCTGTGAGCGTAGTGTAGTGCAACCTTCGAACCCACTGTACGTGCTATTTGTAGGTTGCACTACGCTGGATGCTCATGGTGTCAGTCATTCTGAAAATTAGTCTGAACAGATAACGCTGAACCATGAGTCACTCAGTACCTGCGAGCGCAGACGTAAAGTCGAAACTTTACTCTCTGGAGTACGCTAAAGAAAATCCATTACCCTGGGCGATAGGCATCGCTCTTATCACGCTCTTTGCTGCGTGGCACGTCGCTACTAATGTTTTTCTCAATGAGCCAGGTCTTTGGCAAAACACCATTCATTTTGGTGGGTTTGCATTCCTGGCGGCAGTCACAACGCGCACGTTAAATCGTGGCAAACAATCTCGTGCATCTGTCATTGCCAATACATTATTTGGCGTAGCTATGGCGTGCTCATCTCTTTGGATTGCACGAGCTGAGAATGGCATCTATGAAAGAACGCTGGCTGAGACAGGCTTGCCTTGGCAGTTTGGCCCACTAGATTGGTTAGCTGGTTTCATCGTCATTTTTGGTGTTATTGAATTGACTCGACGGCTAACAGGCTGGGTTATTCCCATCCTTGTTGTGACGTCTTTGGCTTATATTCTCTTTCTCGGAAAACTAATGCCCGGCGCTTTTCGCACGGCTAGTTTGCCGCTGGATGATGTCTTGTTTCGATCTCTTTATAACGACGAAGGCATGTTCGGCATCATTGCCACAATTTCGTCCAGTAATATTACCTTGTTCATGATATTCGGCGCGTTTCTCGTAGTGTCGGGCGCCTCTGAGTTCGTTATCGAAATCTCTAAGGTAGTTGCAGGTCGTTTTCGTGGAGGTGCAGCCTTTGTTGCTGTCATATCCTCAGCGTTGACTGGCACAATCTCAGGTTCTGCCATAGCCAACACTGCCTCTACCGGCGTCATAACAATTCCACTGATGAAATCTAACGGATTTCGTCCACAATTTGCAGCAGGTGTTGAAGCCGCGTCATCCACTGGTGGTCAATTAATGCCGCCGATAATGGGAGCTGGTGCTTTCGTTATGGCAAGTTATACGGGTATTGCCTATAGCACCATAGTTGCAGTATCTGTTGTTCCTGCTTTGTTGTACTTTCTATCTGTCGCTTTCATTGTTCGCATTGAAGCTATTAAGCACCATATTGGTACAGAGCAAGTCACGGCAGTAGATCGTAAGAAAATGATGGCGGGTTTGCTCAATTTCGTGCTGCCATTGTCGATTATGACCTTCATGCTGGTGACAGGAAAAACTCCTAGCTATGCTGCCGCTACAGCGATTGCCACATTAATTGTGGTTAGTTGGTTAACACCCAATAAAATGGGCCCCAAGAATATAACTCGTGCGTTGACATTGGGTGTCAGTACTTCCGTGATGACGGCAATATTATTGGTAGCAGTTGGTCTTATAAACAATGCCGTTACTACCTCAGGTCTGGCGAATACGTTTGCATTAATGATTGCGCAGTGGTCGCAAGGATCGTTACTCATAGCGTTGGCATTGGTCTCTATCGCCTCCTTAGTTTTAGGTATGGGATTGCCAGTTACTGCCGCTTACATCGTTCTATCTATTTTATCGGCACCTGCGCTTGCTGGAATGCTGGCAGATGGAGTTATTATTCAGCAGTTGGTCAGCGGCATTACCGACCCAGGTATTAGTGCTGTGTTTATGCTTGTAGATCCCGAATTACCGGCAAGATTAGCTGCCGGGTTGAGTTTGGGAGAAGCGCACGAACTACTCCGCACAATACCGTTTGACGTATCAATTGCACTGCGGCCCATGTTGGTCGATCCGGTCCAAATGACAGGCTTCCTGCTGACCGCACATATGATTGTGTTCTGGCTGAGTCAGGATAGTAACGTGACGCCGCCAGTGTGCCTTGCAGCCTTCACCGCGGCAGGAATTGCCGGGTCGAAACCTATGGCCACAGGCGTTGAAGCCTGGAAAATTGCCAAGGGTCTTTATATCGTGCCACTGATGTTCGCTTACACTCCCATTATAGGGGCTCCATTGCCAGACTTACTGCGTCTTGGTGTTTTTGCTCTGTTTGGTATCTATGCCGTGAATGCTCTTATTCAACGCTATTCGGAAGGCCCGTTGGCTTTGTGGCATTACCCTATATTGGTGCTCGGTGCAGCGGGTGCGTTTTATCCGCTGGTGTGGTCGTTCAACATAGCTGGAGCAGTTCTTGTATCTCTAGTGTTATGGCGCTCGCAACTGTATAGAAAACCAGAAGAAGTTGTTGCTTAAAAGCTGATGTGTTGAGAACTTGATACAGTAAAGGACGCATAGCGAGAAACACGGAGGTTCTCATGTCCTTTGCCACAGTGCACTCTTGCACCTTGAGTGGTGTGCAGTCTCTACCGGTAGTGGTGGAGGTGCATATTGCAGGGGGCTTGCCGGGCATGTCCATTGTCGGCCTTCCTGAGTCGGCCGTTAGAGAGAGTAAGGACCGCGTAAAGGCGGCGATTCAGCACATTGGGCTCTCTTTTCCTCAAGTGAAAATTATCGTCAATCTTGCCCCTGCAGATTTGCCGAAGCGTGGCGGTCGCTTTGATTTCCCTATTGCCCTGGGGGTGCTCCTGGCCGACGGACAATTGCCAGCAGCTTCTTTGGATAACCTTATGATTGTAGGGGAGCTTGGGCTTATGGGGCAGCTACGCTCTATCAGCGGTGTACTCCCGACTTCGTTTGCATTTGCAGATTCTGCTCACGCGATTTTTATACCTGAAGTGAATGTATCAGAGGCGCTGCGCAGTACCAGAACACAGGTTCATTGTGCTGACAATCTAGACGATGCTGTGACTATGCTGCGGGCGCGGCGCCAGAGCCCGTTAGTTAGCGCGCATGAAACTGTGAATATACAGCGACTAAGCAAACTTCTTGGAATATGCGAATCCAGTAACCAGCCTATCGATGCTATTTCAGTGAAGACCACTGGAGATGCTCCAGATATGCAAGATGTTTTCGGGCAGCACAAAGCGCGCAGAGCATTGGAGATTGCAGCGGCCGGTGCTCACAATTTGTTAATGGTTGGTCCTCCTGGCACGGGTAAATCCATGCTCGCCTCCAGGCTGCCCACAATACAACCGGCAATGGAGGAATCCGAGGCCATGGAAACGGCTTCAGTACTATCAATAAGCCATTCGGGGTTTAACCCATTGTCATGGGGCGTGCGACCGTTTCGCGCTCCACACCATACTGCCTCAGGTGTGGCGTTGGTGGGTGGTGGGGGGCAACCTATGCCTGGTGAGATTTCACTAGCCCACAACGGAGTACTGTTTCTTGATGAACTACCCGAATTTTCACGTAGCGTTCTTGATGTGTTGCGTGAGCCAATGGAAACCGGAACGATCACAGTGAGTAGGGCCGCAAGGCAAGCCGAGTTTCCATCCAGGTTTCAGTTGGTGGCTGCCATGAACCCATGTCCTTGTGGTTACTACACAGATCCAGAAATCGCATGCCGCTGTGGGGCTGATCAGATACTGCGTTATCAAAGCCGAATATCTGGACCGTTCCTCGATCGGATCGATATTCACATAAGTTTGCAACGGGAGGCTAAATCGCTGACGTCTGTTGGTTCGGTGAGTCAAAACGAATGTAGTGCGATCATTCGCCAACGAGTTGCTGCAGCCCGTAGGCTTCAGGTCAAGAGACAGCAGAAGCCCAACGCCTCCCTTGGTGCAAAAGAGCTGCTGCGAACAATGGCTTTGTCCTCAAGCTGTGCGCAGTTATTTCAAGAGGCCTCCAAATCTTTAAAGCTATCGCTTAGATCTCAGCATAGGTTGTTGCGGGTGGCTCGTACCATTGCTGATTTGGAAGGGCGAGAAGGTGTTGTTGAGCAGGATTTGGCGGAGGCATTGACGTATCGCTCTGGCAGGGCCTTGAGATGAGGGTCTTACTGTGAATATTTGAAAAGAGATCGCCCCTGCTATTCTATACAACTTCTCTGATTGCTGGTGGACAGCCTCTAGATTTTTGGGAGATGCCACACCGTCGCGGATATCCGGTCATTCTGATTGCCCTAAGCCGAAGTCCTGAGGCGATACAGTTTAAGCGCGTACATTCCAGCAATCATCGATGCGAAAAATACCCAGGTGGATTTAGGAGCCGCTGTCAGCGCAGCAAGCGCAGGACCGGGGCATAATCCTACAAGTCCCCAGCCTAGACCGAACAGAGCGGGACCAACCAGTAAAGGTGTATCAATATCTGTGCGAGTCGGTATGGAAAATGTAGACGCGAAACGCGGACGTGGTTGTTTCAAAATAAAACGAAAACCCACAGAAGTTACAGCTACAGCGCCTGCCATTACAAAAGCCAATGATGGGTCCCATTGCCCAAAAAGGTCCAAAAACCCAATAACTTTCGCCGGATTGATCATGCCAGAAACGATCAACCCTAAACTGAACAACAACCCGCTTAAAAAAACGATTACGTGCCTCATAGTCTTAAGCTCCAGTGACGCTGTGCTTCACCCATACGGTAATGATGGCTGTGATCATGAAAACAGTGGTTGCGATAAGCGATCGAGTTGAGAGACGCGAGAGTCCACAGACACCATGACCAGAAGTGCAACCATTACCCAAAACCGTGCCCACCCCGACCAGCAGACCGCCAATGATGAGTAGTGGCAGATTGTTCGTGATGTCGACAGTGGGTCTGTAGCTTGTGACTAACATCGTAAGCACGGGTCCCACCAACACGCCGAAGACAAAGCTGATACGCCAATCTGCATCTTTCGATTTAGGCGGCAGTAACTGGCTTAATATTCCACTGACACCCAGAATGCTCCCCTGAGTTGCCATTAGCATCACGGCTGCCAGTCCAATCATCGTGCCGCCCAAGAGGGCTGGGATATATTCATGCACGTGTGGTGTTACCTCGGCTTGTGTGTGTGGAATCTTTGCAGTAAGTCTCATAAAGAAAAGACATCAATTTCTCGACCTTCTCATCTGCAATGAAATAGAAAATTGTCTGGCTCTCCCTGCGAGAGGACAACAACCCCTCACGACGAAGCATTGCCAGCTGTTGAGACATGGCCGGTGGCTTCATACCGATAAGCTCGCAAAGATCCGTGACGCATTGTTCGGATTCAATTAGATGGCATAAAATAAGGAGTCGGTTAGGGGCTGACAGGAGCTTTAGCAGCCCAGCTACAATTCCAGCCGATTCGTGCATTGAATTAATTTGCATAATTCATTATATATGCAAATTAATATATAAAGAAGTAGTATTGGTCACTAATAGCGACGTAGCTGTATATTTCTAAAGTAGCGACACTTTGCATTCAAAGCTGTCAGACCGTTAAGATAAGGATATCTAACAGAGTTCTTAAGTAGAAGCGAAAGTGGTTTTCACTTTTGCCTAAACCCCTGAGCAGAGGAGATCGCGTTGAACATTGAGAAAGAAGTAATTACAGCGTATCAGCAGGATGGAGTAGCGCTGCTTAGAGGCGTCTTTACAGACTGGGTTGAAACCTTGCGTGAAGGGGTTAAAAAGAATATGGATAATCCGGGGCCGTTCGGTAAGATTTACCCATCGGTCAATGGTGGAGGGCAATTCTTTGGTGACTACTGCAACTGGTCGAATATAAAGCAATATTCAGATTTCTTTTACCATTCTCCAGCCGCACAGGTCGGTGCACAGCTGATGGAATCCTCTGAAGCAAGGCTCTTTCACGAGCACGTGCTTGTAAAAGAACCGGGAAGCCAGAATGTGACTCCTTGGCATCATGATCAGCCCTATTATTGTGTTGATGGACGACAGGTGGTCAGCTTGTGGATACCACTTGATGATGTGGCGCAACATTCATGTCCTGAATTTGTTAAGGGTTCTCATGATTGGGGCAAATGGTTTATGCCGCGTAAGTTCTCCGGAGTTGACTACAATCATAAAGACTCCAGACTGGAACCGATTCCCGACTTTGACGCGCAAAGAGACCAACATGAATTTCTGTCCTGGGACCTAAAAGCTGGCGACGCCATAGCCTTCCACTATCTGACAGTGCACGGTGCACCGGCGAACACGTCTCGACAGACTCGTCGGCGTGCGTTTTCTGCTCGCTTGTTGGGCGACGATGCAAGATACGCGATTCGATCAGGTGAAATGTCACCGCCGTTTCCCGGGCTGGATACAAAATTGAAGCCAGGCGGAAAGATGGATTCGGGGGAATTTCCTTTGATCTGGCCTGCTAAGGCAATCTAGACATGACGCTTGCGCAAGTCGCCGTCACTTGCGTGGCCATAGCCTCATCTACCATCGATGACCGATCTCAATCCCTATAAGGACAATAAAATCTTTCCAACGTTTTCCCCATCCGTATCGACATTGACCTCACACCCCATTGCAGCAGTAGGTCGGATAAATAAACAGTTATTCATGGCGGATCTTCTGATATTGCTAGACGCGAAGTGAAAGGCGGGTTTTTGTAAAAATCCTTTTTCGAACCTGATGCCAGGTATAACACCGGTGGGGTAGGCTTGCAGTTCCAAGCTGACATCCAACACTTTATTGACTTGCGCGTATGTGCCTTGAGACACCAGCACGCAGAGCAATAGCAGCAAATGTCTAACATTCATAACGAACTCATTACCCACTCCGACTTTTGATACGAGTCTTAATACGCTATTTATTGTGGAGCTGGCTTGTATTATTGTTCGTCCACGCTTCGTATGCATTGTCTCCCTTTATGCCGTTAAGATTGTCACACGTATTTGGGCGTGCGCTATCCAAATTCAGCCTATGTGTGTTTTCGCCCTGATTGACTAACCCAACTTCGTTAGGCAGATTTCAATTCGAGGTAATGGTTTGCAGTTCGACTGGGCTAAGTTGCCCGATGGTCGAGATTTGAGTGAATAATTCGGTTTTTTTGGAGAGCGATACAAACTCCAGGCGTACAGTGGCAATCGCACGAGAAGTTGATTGATCGAGGTCTTTGTCTGTCGCAAACTGGGAAATCTGTGGTGCAAAAATAATAAAGTCCAGATCTGGCAGATCTAGCGTGGAGTACTCTGCGGCCACTTGCTGTCCGCTCATGCTAGTGACTGGATTGCCATCGATAGATACCACTATCGGTCTAAATAGGACTGCATCCTTTAGCGTTAGTTAGCAGATCAGAAGTTGGGTTTATAGTTTGAATTAGAACGCCTATCAGGCGCGAGCGGTCACATCGAGCACTTCCATAGCGCTCGATGCTCGTAAGATACTGGTGCCTTATTTCTGGCTACATTTTTTGGGATAGTACATAAAAACCTTTAACAGCTAGTCTTTTGAACGAAAGTGGCGACTCGAATACAGTTGTTAACCTTAAACTTGCAGCTGATTATGATTGAATTCTGGTATCAGTTACTTGCATAATCGGTAATGTGATTAGAATGAGTGTCATCAGGAGAGAATATGTCAATAGACGGCTATCGTGACCAAAGCATGAATGGCAAGCTTGCGTTAGTGACAGGTGCGCAACAAGGCATTGGTCGGGCAATTACGATTGCGCTAGCAAAGTCTGGTGTTGATATAATCGCCAATTACTTCGACGATGACGCAGCCATGCAGTCCTTGGCAGAAGAAGTGACCAGTTTGGGCGTTCACTGCCATGCCTTTAAAGCAGACTTGTCTGAACGTGAACAGATTACTGATCTATTGGCTTTTGCTGACAGTATTGGATGTGTAGACATTTTGATCAACAATGCCGCGATATTTCCAAGATCATCGTTCCTGACGGTTTCGGAAGAGATGTGGGATAAAGTTCAATCCATCAATATTAAAACGCCTTTTCTGTGCACGCAGCATGTTGCGCGTGCAATGGTAGAAAATAAACGAAAAGGCTGTGTAATCAACATGACCTCTGGTGCTGCCTTCAGAGCTGGATTGAACGCAAGCCATTACGTCACTAGCAAAGCGGGCGTGGTCGGGCTTACCAAAGCCGCAGCACTTGAGCTTGCACCTCTTGGCATTCGGGTTAACGCTGTCGCTCCCGGATTAACTGACACAGCACAACCTCGGTTTGGTATGTCTGAAGACGAGCTACAGAATCTCAGTGGCACCGTTCCATTGGGTCAAATGGCAACTACAGATGAAGTCGCCAATATAGTGCTTATGCTAGCCTCTGATTCTGCAAGTCATGTCACGGGGCAAACTTGGCACGTGAACGGTGGGACTTATCTGTCATAAATACAATTGATTAGCGTCAATGGTTATCGAATTAGCCTGAAGTACTCCAGAAATTGTCGGGCTGGTTGAATAAAAGATTCTAATTAGAGGGAGTCGGATGCATGAAACACGCGAAATACCCACACGTTTTTCTTCCACTTGCTATTGGGCCAATCACTGTTCGCAATCGCATCTTTGTACCTGCTCACACTACAAGCTATGGTGATAACAACTTACCCACTGACCGGCATCTCGCTTACCACCAGGCTCGAGCCGCCGGAGGTGCCGGGCTAATTATCTTTGAGGCCATTCGAGTACATCGCTCCAGCCTTGGTCGTAAACAAGGTGTTAACGGTTATGAGCGGGCTTGTATTCCACGCTTCCGTCGCATTGGTGATGCGGTACGAAACGAAGGTGGCAAACTATTCGGGCAGATCATTCACTTAGGTCGACACATTGACGGCAATTACACACGTACACCGTCTTGGGGGGCGTCACCTATTGCTTGGACTGCAACAGCTCCAGCGCCGCATCCAATGACAATATCCGAGATTAAGCAAGTGGTTGATGCGCATGCCACTACAGCTGCAAATCTGGTCGAGGCGGGGTTGGACGGTATTGAAGTGCAGATGGCCCATGGGCATCTCCTGCAACAGTTCATGTCACCCGCGAGTAATCATCGTAGCGATGAATATGGCGGTACCCTTGCAAATCGTCTGCGCTTTGCACAGGAAACTCTTGCAGCCGTAAGAGCGGCCATTGGACATGAAGTGGCTCTAGGTATCCGCATCAGTGCCGATGAATTTTTACCCGACGGTTTAGGCGTGGATGATATGTGCGAAATAGTACCGCTACTGTTACAGGAAACCGCAGTTGATTTCGTTAACGTCTCTCACAGCGCTTATCACGGTAGTTACACCATTGCCACGCAAATGGCTGACATGTCTTTTCCGTTTGGCACATTTTTACCGTTGACCACACGCATTAACCGTGCGCTTTCCGAGCTACCTGTGAAGCCCCTCGTCATGACTGCCTGTGGTTATCGTTCGGTTGAAAATGCAGAAACAGTGCTAGCGGCAAAGCACGCCGATATGATTGGCATGGCGCGGGCACACATCGCAGACCCGGCTATCGTTAACAAGGCCCTGCTGGGCCATGAAGAGAGCACCATTCCGTGCATTGGCTGTAATCAAGGTTGTGCTGGCATGTTAGAAAAAGGTTTAGCAATCACGTGCCTTAGTAATCCGAGAGCCGGCTTGGAACAACAATGGTCCTCATTGGAGGATCTCCCAGTAAGAACAGGTCGTCGGGTTTTAGTGGTCGGTGGAGGTCCCGGTGGTTCTGAGGCGGCGGCAACTGCCGCAGCCATGGGGCACTCCGTAACCTTGTGGGAGCAAAGTGATCGTCTGGGTGGCGAACTGAACTGGACAGAGGTCATGCCCCTTCGTGCCGAATTCCAACCGTTGTTGCGTTCTCTGAAGCATCGTTTGAGTGAACATAAGGTTGAGGTGCACCTCAACCGATTGGCAACTGCTGGCGCTATTCAGGCGTTAGCACCGGACTCGCTTATTCTCGCAACTGGCGCGATTGCCAAGCATGAGTCTTTTAGCGATGGAGGATCAGGATTGACGCTCCAGCAAGCTTTGCACGATGTCGATGCCCTAGGCCAACACGTGGTGCTTCAGGATGTAACAGGATCCTGGGCAGTTGCATCAACGGTTGAGCATTTGGTCGATCTTGGTAAGTCAGTTACTGTCGTTGTTCCCGGAGGTGCGCCTGCGTGGATGATCAACATCTATTCTCTGTTTGCTTTGCGACGACGCTGGGTGGAGAAGCACATCAGAATTATAGCCAATCATCGTATCCAATCTTACTATGACCAAAATGTTCTACTCACTGACTTATCTACCGGTGACGATGGGGCAACACTACCTGCTACGGCAGTTATTGCGTCTGGTCACGGAGGATCAAATTCGTCATTAAACAATGAACTCACCAACCTGCAATTCAATGGCAAACTGAATATTAATATTGTGGCAGTCGGTGATTGCCAGGCACCACGTACCGCTTTAGAAGCCATATTCGAGGGGCACGAAGCCGCACGAAATCTATAGGAGTTTGCAGATGAAGGAAAGCGATCCAACACTCGAACAATTTGAAGCCATATTGTGCCAGCGCGGGCTTGATCCTGTCGAACAGGATATTGAAAAGATGCATGCAGCCTGGTGTTTACTTCGACAGCATTTGGAAAAGATGAAAACGGTGGTGCATTCTGCTCAAACCAGTAGCGGTGAATCCTGTATCACGTTTCCACAAGCCATCTTCACACCCACATTTCTAGGTAGTCGGGAAGACCGATGAACGCCTTGTATCGTTTGCCCGCTCATCGTCAGAGTGAAATGATAGCGGCGGGTGAGCTGTCGTCGGTTGAATTGGTAGAGATGTATATTGATCGTATTGAACAGTACAATGATAGGTATTGTGCGTTTATAACGCCTACGACAGAGCTTGCGTTGGAACAAGCAAAAGCTGCCGACTTTGCGATAAAAAAAGGTAAGCGAATAGGACCACTACACGGTCTACCCATTGCGTTAAAAGATGCTTACGACACGGCAGGTATTAGAACCACCGTCGGGTCAAAACTATTGGCAGATCGCGTACCGACTACTGATGCCTTCGTTGTGAGTAAATTGAAAGCCGCTGGTGCTGTTCTGCTGGGTAAATTGGAATGTACTGAGTTCTGTTTAGGTGGTCCATCAATGGATGGATTGGTTCCGCATTCACGAAACCCTTGGAGCACGGATCGTTATGCCGGTGGCTCATCCAGCGGGGCGGGCGTTGCCTTAGCCGCGCGCATGGTTCCATTAACCCTTGGGTCTGATACAGGCGGCTCAATCAGAATTCCTGCAGCGTTCTGTGGGGTAGCAGGACACAAACCCACTTACGGTCGTGTTAGCTTACGAGGGCTTTTCCCACTAAGCGGTTCACTGGATCATGCGGGGCCACTGGCGGTCTGTAGCGCAGATTGTGCGATGTTGCTGGATGCAATTTCAGGACATGACTCAGAGGATCCTACCAGCGTCAAAGCCGAACCTACTCAAGCTTACGCAACACTCAATGAATCACTGACGGGGCTTCGAATAGGCTACGTTACTAATTTTACTGAAAATGCGTTCGTCTCAGAATCAATGCAGAAATCAACGGCTAAAGCACTAGACGTTTTACGCGAACTTGGCGCGACTGTGGTGCCCGTGGAGTTACCCGATCTTTGGGATTTTACAACATGCAATACCACTATCATGTTGTCAGAAGCTTACGCGGTACACGAAAAAAATCTGCAGACCAACGCCTCCGTGTATACAAAGTTTACGCGTTCGCGCATTTCGCTGGGTTCGATGATTTCAGCCTCCGGCTACCTAAATGCGCAAAAATTACGACGATTGTTGAACGACACACTCCAGCAACGATTCGCGGAGGTGGATGTCATGGTCTATGCCGGAATGCTGGACGATCCGCCGGAGGTTACCAAGATCGATCCGTTCTATTTTTTACAAACACCACTTATCACAGCACCTGCAAATGTAGGTGGTATTCCGACTACTTCCGTTTGTAGCGGTTTCTCGGAACTAGGATTACCACAATCTATTCAAATCAGTGGGCGCTGGTTCGAGGATGATATTGTGCTTCGTGTCGCTCATGCTTATGAAACTTCAGTAGGACTCAGTGATCAATTACCACCGAATTTGGAGGACGAGTAAATGGCTATAGTTAGGCGTAGTTTTGCAGATTTTCCAGAAGGTCAGATTCACTATCGACACTCGGGTGCTGCCAATGACGGCGTTCCGCTATTAATGTTGCACGCATCTCCCGGTTCGTCTCTGATGTTAAACCCAATCATCGCAGCATTGGGTGATCATCGGCATGTTATTGCGCCGGATACCTTGGGCAATGGGGACTCGATGCCACCGTCGCAGGAGCAGCCTGAGATATCTGACTACGCAGTTGCCGTGCTTGCATTAATGGAAGAATTGGGTGTCAAGCAGGCGGATTTTTATGGAACTCACACTGGGGCGCGCATAGCGACATACCTTGCGCTGAATCATCCTGAGCGTGTTCGAAAAATCATTCTCGATGGATTCGGGTTATATACGCCAGTTGATCTCGATGAAATTCTTCGCGTTTATGCCCCGGAGGTTCAACCGGACCAGATAGGCTCGCAGGTGATGTGGGCCTGGCACTTTTGCCGTGATCAATTTATTTATTTTCCGTGGTTCCGAAAACAAAAAGAGTTTCGCGTAGATCTGGATTTACCGGATGCGGAATACCTGCACGATAAGTTTATTGAAATCATGAAGAGCATAACGACCTATCACAAGAGCTATAGGGCGGCTTTTCGATATTCAATGGCAACGCATGTGCCGCTTATTACTCAACCCACCATGATCACATTCGCTGAAACCGATATGGTTAGATCTGTTTATGAAGAGGCTGTAAAATTGTTGCCTAAGGCCCACCACGAACTTCTACCGGGCATTCGTGCCGCTGAGTCGGTAGCGGTGAGCATGGCAGCGTTGAATCGATTTCTGGATGAGTAGTTCATCGCTTGTTGCGCCAAACAGGCTACCCGAAAATTGTCCGATCTGCTGAGCACACAGTGCGGTCGCTTACTCGGACAGGCTCCTGGTATCCACTATCTATTGCGCCAGATATCCCCCGTCAATGACTAAATTGGCACCTGTAACAAAACTTGATTCGTCGGAGGCAAGAAATACGGCGCCGTTCGCGATCTCTTCGGGACGGGCTAGCCTGCCCAATGGGTAACCACCGGCCAGTGCCTCGTTAGCAGCTTCATCGCTACCGAATCGGGATCTGAGTCTTTCTGTTAGCGTGGCGCCGGGTGACAGGCTGTTGACTCGAATGTTGTCACTAGCATGATCTATGGCCATGGTTCGGCTTAGCTGTAATAGAGCGCCTTTGGTCGAACAGTATGCCGAGTATTTGGGCATAGCGACACTCCCCAGTTGTGAGGCAACATGAATTATGGAGCCGCCGCCGCTGGCACGCATGCGTGGTATCACAGCTTTTGACGTTAAAAAAGCACCGGTCACATTGACTTGGAAGGCTTTATTCCAATCTTCAAGTACCATGTGTTCAACAGTCGCAGGCGGTGTTAATGCAGCTGCGCAATTGAATAAAATGTGAGTATCCCCGAAGTGGGATTCTGCAGCTGCAACCGCGGCATTAACACTCTGGGCATCGCTGACATCTGCTTTAACTACATAAGCGTTGCCTGCGGCATTGGGTATTGTCTTCAGCAGTTCCAGAGCCTGTGTTTCATTTGCATCAAGCAGGGTGACTTTTGCGCCGTGGTGCAGGAATACTGCAGCCGTGGCCCATCCAATACCACTAGCAGCGCCAGTGACAATGGCCGTTTTGTTAGCAAGTCTCATTTTGGTTCTATCTCAATGATGATGATGATGGACGACTTGCGGCCACTGATCATGAATCCGGTGTTTCATGAATAGTTTAAATTACCGGCTCATCGATGAAAATACGTTAGCGATAAACGTATCTCGTATTGCCTTCTTCTGCTCGTCGTAGGCCGCAGGCTCAGCAGGCGCATCCAGTGTGGCTAAATCAATGCCGTTTTTGCTCAGTACAGACTCAAGTGCAGACAGTCGATCACGTGTTTCGTAGACCTCGGTCGCCAGAGCGACCAAGACTCGCATCATATCTGTCTTGCTGACATCTGCAAAATAATCAGTTGGTGATGTCATCGTATTATTCTGGCTTCACGCCGAGCGTCACATGATAAGCAAACTTACCCATGTAATTGCCTTTAGCACCACCCCACTCGCTGTAGGCTTCTACCAATTCACCCGACAGGCCGGCATGTTTGTAAACACCTAGAAGATCAAGCTCATGGTAGCTGCGCCAAAATGGTTCGCCATTGTGTGATGAGTCCCAGTCCATCAAGTAGGCACTCAGCGGATCAAGGCT
>JBLHWG010000058.1:0-18970 GCA_047629055.1 Halioglobus sp. | reverse complement strand
AATGAGCGTATCGTAAATTGAAGAGTCCATGAGCTTGCCACAGGCTACGGTATCTCAACAATTGGCGCGTCTGCGGTTAGATGATCTCGTTTCAACACGCAGAAGTGGTCGATTGATTTACTACCGAATTGCAGATACGGGGATTAGCAACATTGTTGAGTTTCTGTATGAGGTTTTTTGCAAACCTTCTCCTGAAAACACCCTGGAAATCAAAGATAGTCTCTCGAGTTATCGTCGAGAGACTATCGATTGAATTTTGAGCCTAGCCTTAGATAGTCGGCATACCCAGCTTTTCATGAATAGCGTTGCACTGCTGCTCGCTCATGCCAATGCCTTTGCGAAGCGAATCTAGGTAAATCGCTTCCTCACGTGAATCCAGATTGATTCCCAGCAAGGACATCATATAACCCTGCATCTCAGCGCCACGCGGGATAGAGCGAATGAATGCATCAGCATCGAGAGGTGTTTGCATCTCGTTCATAACAAACTGTCGCTCTTCATCACTCACTTCGTCACCCAGATTGGCAACAATTGTCTGCTGCTCTTCTTTATCGATTTCGCCGTCAGATTTGGCGGCGTTTACCATCGCTTGAATAAGAATGCGAGCCTGATCTTCCTGTGCTGGCTCTGGCTCGAGGATTGTCTTACCCTGCAAAGCTGAATTCATGAGATCACAAAGACTCCCTCCTATCGGAGAAGAACTATCAGTATTGTTGGCACTAGTATCTTGAGTCGATCCATTCGCGCCACCAGCCATACTTTCCAGTAAACCTCCAAGTCCGCCAGACATACCACCGCCAGCAGCACCGCCCAACAAAGACCCCAGGCCGCCTAAACCACCGCTAGCAGGAGCACTGCCTGCCGATGTTCCAGTAGCGTTAGGTGCTTGACCGCCACCCAGCACACTACCTAACAGCCCACCTAGGCCACCGAGACCACTTGCAAGACCGCCACCACTAGAACCGCCCTTGTACATCAGCCCACCAACACCTTTAGCGAGTGCTATACCAATCGCCATACGCCCAGAGCTCCCACTAAGCTCATACAATTTCTTCTGAAAATCAATATTTAGCGCAATACAATTGGCGCGTTACCATGCAGGGTACCCGAACTATATTCAGGCGCTAATCTGCTAATTCAATGAAAATGACACCCTACAGCTTAACGAATAAACAGATGAGGCATGTGTGGTTGAACCGCCAAAGCTTGTTCAGTGCACCCTGCGCAAAGAAACATAGTAGCGATTTCGCGAATCGTGTTGAATCATTGGGCATGGTGCAGCTGGATTCAATCGGCGTTGTAAGCCGTGCTCATCATCATATTCTGTGGAGCCGTCAATCAGCCTATCGCTCCAGTGATTACGATAAATTACTCAATCACAATAGGGCTGTTTTCGAGCACTTCAGCCACGATGCTGTGATCTTGCCGATGTCGACCTATCCTTACTGGAAACGGCAGCACACAAGGCGTGCAGCCCAATACAAAAAGGCCGCCTGGGGTAAGGCAATGGCTGGCAAGTACACTCAAGATCATATTCTCAACTACATCGGAGAATACGGCCCAGTCTGCTCGAGAGACTTCACTAAACACGAGGTTAAACGTGCAAAAAAATCCCCTCATGCTTGGTCACGACCAGCCCACAAACTGGTGCTCGACTACCTTTGGCTGAATGGAACATTAAGCGTTTCGCATAGAAATAAATTTACCAAATTTTACGATTTAACTGAACGAATTATCCCTGAAGCCTATGTAAACATGGAATTTTCAGAAACCAAACAGATAAACTGGCTTTGTGAAGCAGCGTTAAATCGTCTTGGAGTTGCTAGTGCCCTAGAAATTCAGCGCTTCTGGGAAGCTTGCGATTTAGCAGAAGTACAAGCCTGGCTACTCAATCCCACCATCGAAATAATACCAGTTGAATACCGCGATGCGAATGGCAACATCGTGCAAGCTTTTGCCCCCGCGTCAATCGAAGAATGGTCACCTCATCTGGGCAAACCCAGCAACCGTCTGCGTATTGTTAATCCTTTCGATCCAGTTGTGCGTGATCGTGCAAGGCTCTCACGCTTATTCGACTTTGATTATCGAATTGAAATCTACACACCTCCAGCGAAAAGAAAATTTGGTTACTACGTTTTTCCCTTGCTCGAGGGTGATCGGTTTATCGGCCGTATCGATGTCAGGGCAAATCGCGAAACAGATACGCTAGAGACACGATGCTGGTGGTTGGAAGCTGGCGTCAAACCATCCACTACGCGTATCGAAAAATTAACAATAGAGCTGAAGCGACTGACCAAGCTCGCCGGCGTCACCCAGACTGGCAAGCTTCCTAGCCTGGGCAATCCATGAAACGCCGGGGCCGCCCGACGGGCGGGAAGGCCCCGCCCGATTCTTTCGCCTTCCTAGGGATCAACACGTGAGCGCTAAAGCAGATTGACTGGAACTTTCAAGTATCTGTTTCCGTCTTCGTCGGCTTCTGGTAATTTTCCAGCACGCATATTAACTTGTAGCGCAGGAATAATTAACGAAGGCATGGAAAGTGTTTTATCACGCTCTTCACGTAGCGCAACAAATTCGTCAACGCTCTTACCCACTCCAACGTGGATGTTGTGCTTCTTTTCTTCACCCACGGAAGTTTCCCATCTGATATCCCGACCATTGGGACCATAGTCGTGACATATAAACAGTCGAGTATCGTCGGGCAATGAAAGAACACGCTGAATGGATTCATACAATGTACGGGCATCACCACCTGGAAAATCTGCTCGTGCAGTCCCGCCGTCAGGCATGAATAAGGTATCACCAACAAAAGCTGCATTACCAACAACATGAGTCATGCAGGCAGGTGTATGCCCGGGAGTATGCATTACACGCACCTCGAGGTTCCCTATACGGTATATATCTTCATCATGAAACAAGCGATCAAACTGGCTGCCGTCACGTTCAAATTCAGTCCCTTCATTGAAGACTTTTCCAAACACATCCTGAACTTCAACGATTTGTTCGCCTATGCCTACCAATCCTGCATTGAGCTGTTGCTGAATATACGGTGCCGCTGAAAGGTGATCTGCATGAACGTGCGTCTCAATTAGCCATTCCAACGTTAAGGAATTCTCACGAATATATTGGATAAGTTCATCCGCTGAGTCGTAGGTCATTCGACCTGCAGCATAGTCAAAATCAAGTACTGAATCGATAACAGCACAAGAAGATGATTGAGGGTCTTGCACGATGTAACTGACCGTATTACTACGTTTGTCGAAGAACCCTTTTACCAGCGGCTGTAAGCTGTTCAAGTCGGTATCTGTTTTCATAAAGGCCCCATTTGATCTCTATTTTTAAAAAAGCGCATGTCTTTCGTGTCTAGACATACGCAGTTAAATTCGTTAGCGCAGAGACACATGCCCACCCGTGCGCAGTGACTCGTAAGCTGCTTCTGCTATTAGAAGTGCTTTTTGGCCATCAATACCTGTTGGCGACGCCTTGCACTTACCTTTCAAAACATCAACAAAGTGTTGCCACTCACGCATATAGGCTTCGCGATAGCGCTCTATAAAAAAGTGCATGGGAGGCTCAAGTCTCACACCCTCCGCTCGCTCAAGAATCAAGGTTGTTTTGGGCACATTGTCCATGCGCAAAGATCCCAGTGAACCATGCACCTCAACGCGTTGATCGTAGCCAAAGCCTGCCCGACGCGAGTTGGTAATCACCGCTATTTTGCCACTCTCACATTGAAGAGTGAGACAGGCTGTGTCCACGTCATTTTCTTCCGCAATATCGTTGCTGGTTAGTGCAGAAGCTGTTGCAACTACGCTTACAGGTTCTTCGCCGAGCATGAATCTAGCCATGTCGATATCGTGGATGGTCATATCTCTGAACAAGCCGCCGGACACGCGTATATATTCCACCGGTGGTGGCTCTGGGTCTTTGGAGATAATGGTCACCAATTCCACATCACCAATATCACCAGCCCTAACACGCTCATGCAAAGAATCAATCGCCGGATCAAAACGTCGATTGAATCCTAGTAGAAAAGGGGCTGTGCAATCACGTGTTTTCTCCAACACCGTGTTAACCCTATCAATTGATAGGTCAATAGGTTTCTCACAAAAAACAGCTTTGCCTGAAAGCAATCCACGTTCAATTAAATCACTATGGGTTGGCGTAGCAGAGCAGATTACAACAGCATCGACCGCATCATCAGAGAACACGACTTCGAGTTCTACGACGCTGGCACCCATGTCAAGAGCCAGAGATTCGGCAGATTCAACATGCGTGTCGACCACATAGCGAACGACGGTATCGGGGTGTTCCTTAATGTTTTTCGCATGAACTTTGCCGATGCGTCCAGCGCCAATAAGCGCAATTTGAAAATGGGTTTTTACTGCCATAGTGTGTTCGTATTCCGTACCGGTAAATTAAGCAACGCTAGGGTTTAGGCTTCGGTGCTAACCAATCGTGATCTGGGTGGTTTTTAAAACGCCATTTTCGTAGAGGACCTGCCATGACGTTAAGGTAGTACAGATCATAACCGTGCGGCGCTGCACATGGATGATGCCCTTTGGGCACTAACACGACATCATGATCGCTAACGGCTATGGTTTCGTCCAGGGTACCGTCTTCGGTGAATACCCGCTGTATCCCAAAACCCTGAGCTGGGTCCAAGCGATGATAGTAGGTTTCCTCGAGATAGGTCATGTTGGGAAAGTCATCTTCGTCATGTCGGTGTGGTGGGTAGGATGACCAATGACCAGCAGGCGTGAAAACTTCTGTAACCAGCAAGCTATCAGCCACATCCTTATCTTCCATGGCAATGGGGTAGATATGGCGTAAATTACTGCCTTGGCCTCGCTCCTCAAGCGTGATGTCATTGATACGGCTCGCACGGTGCTCGCCGCGTCCAGGCGCCGTGCAAACCGCAATTGTGCAATCAGTAACAGCTTGTGCGCTCCAGGATTCGTCATTGGGTATATATACGGCGTGCGGGGGCGTCCGTTCGAAGACGCTCATGCGCTCACCCACCACACCAAATGCCTGAGTGTTACAGGAAATATTGGCTTGCCCTTCAACCATGACCAGAATCACTTCTTTGTCACCCGTAACTTCTGATACTGATTGTCCGTTTTTCAGTTTATAGACACCGAAACCCACATAGGACCAATTCGCATCAATCGGCGAAATATCATGGATTTTCCCGATCGCCGAAACCGGACTGCGCTTAAGAAAGCTCATAGAACGTTCACTGGTTTGGTCATCCTTAAAGAATATATAAAACCGGCCCTCTAAAGGGCCGCGTTTATCATAACTAACTTCAACAACTTTTCAATCACGGCCCAAAGTGGGCGGTACCTTTAAATGAATCTCTTTGGTAAACCCGGATGTAATCTGCTTCGAACTGGATAGGGAACAGTGATGCGTTTGACACATCCGGTGTTGGCGCCCAACCGCTACCCGCTACCAAATAGTTAATGATATTCATTGGCTGCCGAGACACCTGAGGGCCTGACAGACGCTTGACTTCACGGCCATCGATATACCAGATAACCAATTGTGGCTCCCAGAGAACGCCAAAGGTATGCCATTCGTCATTATCAGCGTACGTTCCACCACCCGGCTTTTTGTAAGACATCGTAGGTGCAGAGCGCGTAATACCGGTGTTAGTGTCACCAAAATGATACGTCTGGAATGCATCTTCATCACCAAACGGATTTTCACCAAGATACTCAACAATGTCAATTTCCGGCGCATGGTAGTTAACACCGTTACCGGCATATCGGTGATAGAGATAGAAGCTGGACAGCGCTCCCGGCACGCCACTTACCTTAAAACGACCTTCTGTGTATCCGTAGATAAACTGAAAGCGATCATGCGTTGACAGTGCACCAGAGAGAAATTCGCAACGGTCGAGTCCGGTGGGATCGATCTCATCACAAACAGGCGGTAAGTTAGCTCGCAAATTATCAGGGATGGGAATAGCGTTGATAATCAAGGACTCACCCGTGAAGGTAAACGGCTCGTATCCCCAATCTGGACGGTCCAATGAATTAACAAAATACTGTTGCTCGCCATTGATAATTTCAGCATCGCCCCAGGTTAAGCGAGTCTGCCACCGATTCGGGTCAATAGATGTGCCGTTAAATTCATCGGAGAACACCAAATCGAAATCGGCTAAGAAGTAATCAACTGCCGACAAATCCGTTTCGCTAGTGAAGTGATCATCAATACCCTTATACGGATCACTATATTTAGGCACCGCTGAATTCGTCTCATCGAGATAAGTGATACTCAAAGGGGCCGATGCTGCAGATTCCATTCCCTGATCATCGACAGCAGTCACCTCATACTGGTAGGTCCTACCAGGCTCAGGAGAATTGGCACTGCAGAGGTGCAGGCGATCAGAGAAACGCGTGTAGTTACAATCAATAAAAGACGTTGTGTTCCAGAATTTGTTGATTTCGTCTTGCGAGCCGGGAGCGGGGTCAGTCTGATCACCACGGACGTTGTATGTCACACCGTCGCTGCGATAAATATTGTACTGAACGACGGCAGTATCATCATTGGATGCGGCCCAGCTAAATTCTGACCAATCGTTGGATACTAGATCGAGTCGCAGATTTTTAGGCTGTGTCGGAGGACCACCTGCAACGGCTGTTTCCGGGTCATTCTCCAGCAAGGAGCCAAAGAAATCCTCGGCACTAGGCCCAGGGATAGCTTGGGCATCCGGATCATCGTTTGCTGAGGTGGTAGCACCCGAATTATTAGTTGATGGTGTTGAGTCAGAGGAACAAGCGCCCAATGTTAGCGTCAGTACAACTGGCAGCAACAAGCTGTAGTTACATTTCATGAATAGTCTTTGCATAGTGGTAATGGGCATATGGCCCCATTTTAGGAATTAGACTCGCATTTGTACGCGCGGCCACCTACTTGAGTCAAGGTCATATGATCGCATGACCGAATCTTCATAAAAGAAATCCGGTACTAAATCACAGATTTAAGCCAGAACCGCCTAGTTTCCCCATCGAAAATTGCGAGAATTACCTGGCCAGGAAAGGGCGTCTGGCATCGATTCTACCCGCTCAATATCTGATGTTATATCGGCTATTGTACGAATATGATCAATGTGGCCACCCATTTTTTCGTAGTCTGATCGGCGCAATGTAAATTCGATCGGTGCAACAAGAGCCGGGGTAGGTACGTGTCCAAACGCATTCTTCGGCATTTGCGTCACATCCGCCATGATAGTTATGCCGCCTCCGGGCCAGACGTAGGCTGGCGCACCGCCACACGAAACATAGGTCAATGAATCACGAACCGATTTAGTTAAACTCACAGGGTTTTCAGTCACACCTGCCCGCAGCGAACCACCTGCTCCACCCATAAACAACACAGAACACAAAGACGGTTCGCAATTTTCGGCTATTCGATCTACTGAAATTTTTAGGGCATTTGGTAATTGCGCAGCAATCGGTTGTAAATTCTCGTTCAATTCGAAATACGCCCATTGTTCGCCGGTCGTCGACACCATGAGCAGTCGCATTCCAGGTTTCGCTTGTTCAACTTTAAAGTCATCTAGAATGCTCAGCGGATCATGAATATCGGTCCCCCCCCAACCAGACCCAGGTTCAGCAACCTGAAAATAACGACCAGGAGTTGAACGGCGCCCTTTGATGCGAATACCCGTCGGCCGCATTCCCAAGAGCTTCCCTGCCTGGTGTTCAGACAATACTCCCGTGATGTGATCATCCACTACCACAACTTCGTCAACATGCGGCGCCCATTGAGTCGCAAACATACCGATGGTTGCAGAGCCACAACCAACCCGCATTAACTGTTCTCGTATGCCATTTACTATGGGAGCCTCACCAGCCTGTACGATAACCTCAGCACCACCATCAATACTCATTTCTACCGCTTCACAATTACACAATCGAAGCAGAGAATTACAGGTGATACGGCCCTCTTTTTTGGAGCCACCGGTGAGGTGATTAACACCTCCCAATGAGAGCATCTGCGAGCCGTACTCACCCGTCATAACATGACCGATGGCTTCCCCTTCAACACGCACAACGGATTGCTCCGGGCCAAGATGCCGATCAGTATCAATTTTCACCTTGGCGCCGCAGTAGCTGAAGATGCCTTCAGTCACGATAGTCACCATATCAACATCATCGTACTGTTGACTCACTATAAACGGTGCAGGTTTGTAATCCGGGTAAGTTGTGCCTGCGCCAATCGCTGTGACGAACGTGCGATTATTTCCAAGCAAGTCTCCGTCCCAGGGTTGACTCCCTGCATTGGATTCAGCTGATTCATCCGAATCAATTGAATGGCTAACGATGAAGGGCACGGCCTTATCGTCAGGCTTATCCAAGCGTTGCAATATCGTGAAAGGATCAACCCTGACTAGTTCACCACCTTCATTGGCATAACGATCGCAGGCACCGGAACGACCGTCTTTTATAAAACACAGTACCGGACAGGCATCGCAACGAATCTTACCGTTATCTTCTTGTTCAACAACAAATCGAACCACAACTAGTAGCCTTCAGCGTTAGAGTGAATGGCCGCCAACACTTTTTCTGGTGTCGCTGGAAGGTCACGAATTCTTGCGCCACAGGCGTGCGATATCGCGTTTAGTATGGCAGGAGCTGTGGGTATCAATACATGTTCACCAAGTCCTTTAGCACCGTAGGGGCCGTGAGGGTCTTCTACCTCGACAATGATGGTGTCAATCAGTGGCACATCACCGATGGTCGGAATTAGGTAATCATGCAGATTATCGGTCCGGCCCGGAATGAACTCTTCCATCAATGCCAATCCAATACCTTGCGCAACACCTCCATGTATTTGGCCTTCGACAAGTAGAGGATTGATGGCACGACCGACATCGTGCGCGGCTGTAAAGCCCTGCAACTGCACCGTACCGAGCTGAGTGTCGACATCCAGAGACACCATTTGTGCAGCGTAACCATACAATGCATAAGGGACTCCTTGACCATTTTTATCCAGCGGCTTTGTTGGGGGATCATAGGATTCCTCCGCCTTGAACACATAGCCTTCTTCATCAGATGGTAATGATGCAAGGTCCAGATTTCTCTCGTCTAGCAAACCTTGATTGATGGTCATAACCGAACCTTCAATGCTTAGCGACTGACATTCTTTGCAGTTGGCATGTCTAGCGATAATGTTTCTAAGCTCTAGACCAGATAGCCTTGCCGCATTGCCGGACACAAAAGTTTGTCTAGAAGCTGAGGTCTTACCAGCGTCTGGGGTTATTGCCGTGTCTGCACCAATCAGAGAAATATCGTCCACCGGCACTCCAAGTGCCTGCGCAAAAATTTGAATGATTACTGTATTGGATCCTTGTCCGATATCAACCGCTCCCTGATGAAGACAAATAACACCTCGTTTGGAAATACCCACTTTTATTGTCGACGGATTAGCCAGCGACGTATTACCGCAGCCGTACCACCCACTGGCAATTCCCACGCCTCGGCGAACTGAGGATCCGTTTGCCTGTGCCTTGTGATTAAACTGAGAAGCCTCTGACAGAGCGTTTGCCCATGGCAGTTCAAGACTTTCAAGACAGGCTTTAATACCAACGGCGTTTTCAAAGGTCTGACCGGTGACAGTCGGTTGATTATTATCCAACGCGTTGAGCATACGAAATGCTAGCCGATCCATCGCAAGCTTCTCAGCGAGCTCATCAAATACGCATTCCTGTGCAATAGCAGCCTGAGGCACACCAAAGCCTCTGAAAGCACCTGCTGGGGCGCTATGCGTATACACCCCAGTCGTATGCGCACGATAGTTAGGTGTCAAATAGGGACCAGATGCGTGAACAGGTACTCGATTAGCCACGGTAGGCCCCCAAGAGGCATAAGCGCCCGTATTGAACACACCTTCAAACGTGAAGGCTGAAATGCGTCCTGTAGCATCAACTGCAATATCCACATCCATAATTGAGGGATGTCGCTTGGTTGTTGATTGCATTGATTCTTGCCGGGTGTAAGTAATACGTACCGGATGATTGAGTATCCAAGCAGCCAGAGCAACGAAAGGCTGAAATGACAAATCTAGCTTAGACCCAAACCCTCCTCCCGTAGAGGTTGGCACGATACGAACACTGGCGGGTTCAAGGGCCAGTATTTTTGCCAGACTATCCCGGTCCATATAGGGCGCTTGAGTGCAGCCGTGTACTTCCACCGTATCGCCAACACGATTAGCATAGCCCGCCTCTGGTTCTATATAGGCGTGCTCAATAAATCCAGTCGTAAAGCTTCTTTTAACACGCAGATGGGAATTGCCAAACGCACTTTCTACATCACCGCACTGTACAAGCCCTTCGCATAGAACATTCTTTTGTGCATTTTCATGTACCCGTAAATTATCATCGGCTAAGGCATCTAGCGGATTCAGCAAAGCCCTCTCTTCTGTCCAGATAATCGGAAAAAAAAGTAAGTCTAACCGCTCCATGGCGCTGGCATCCCCAATCACAGCTGCCACCGCCTCGCCTTTAAATCGCGCAGTATTTTCCGCAAACACTGGCTGATCGATAAAGGGGGGAATAACGCCAAAACGGTTACTACCGGGAATATCGTCCGCTGTAAATACACTGTGGACGCCGGAGTGTTTGTCGATATACTTCTTCAAATCACCAAATTTAAAACTTGCTCGATGATAGGGTGAGCGAATGAGCCGCAACACAAATGCATTATCTGGAAAAACATCATCACCAAATTGATCACTTCCGTCGACTTTACTCTGCCCGTCCAGACGCTGGATAGACACACCGACACTCTGCGTACTATCGCGTGATTCAGGACGTAGACCGGCTGATGCGCCTTCGTCTATCGCGAGGCTTGAGGAATTGACAACAGCATCAATGATTTTTCGATACCCTGTGCAACGGCACAAAACACCACCCAAAAAATCCTGCACTTGCTGTACTGAAGGGTAAGGTGTTTGTCGGAGCAAAAAAACGGCGCTAACCAACATTCCGGGCGTACAGATTCCACATTGCGCAGCCCCATGAACCAGAAAAGAATGCATTAGCTGTTGCATGATGGGGTCTGTATTTTTTAGCCCGGCAAGAGTATCCACCTGTTTTTCTGAAACCTGACATGTTGCAGTTAAACAGGAACAAACAGGATCTCCATCTACCAATACAGTACAAGCTCCACAATCCCCTGCATTGCAGCCAATCTTGACGTCTTTGCTACCAAGTCGGTCCCTAAGGACAGCAGACAATCGTTGGCTTGTATTACATTCAACTGAAACAGCATGGCCGTTTAGTAAAAAACGAACAGGCTCAGGAGTCGGTGACAGTTCGGCTCGTGCACCTTCTGATGCAGTATCAGTAGTCACGGATGTTGCCCCTCTGAGTCTGTCAATATTTCCGGTTGTTTGTACTGCGGCAATTGGCGCAATGTTGATAGGATCAGGCGCATAACTATTTGATGGGCCGCTAACTTTCGGTAGTGACCACTTCCACGCACATCATCAATAGGTGTCAGTTCATCAAACGCTGAAGAAGTAATCAAAGGCATGACATCGGAGTGAACAGACTGCCCTATAAGACTCTTCTCCAGCAGCTCTAATCGACGTGCTACCGCCGAACAAGCACCCACCACAATTTTTACATCTGTCAAATGACCACTTTTATCCGCTGCTAGAGTTACGCTTGCCATAGCTATTGAAATAACCAAATACTTACGCGAACCCAGTTTGTAAAAACCACTTCGCACATCGTCACTTAGTGTCGGCACATATATCGACACGAGTAATTCGTTTGCAGCCAAGGCCGTGGAACGAGGACCATTAATAAACTCAGCTAGCGGTAAGCGCCGCCTTTGCGTCAATGATGCCAGCTCGACAGAGGCGTTCAATGCAAGTAACGGAGGCACCCCATCGGCGGCAGGGGATGCATTACAGATATTTCCAGCAATCGTCGCCGCATTTTGAATCTGAATAGACCCCACTTGCTTCGCAGCGGCCTTCAAACCATCAAATGCTGCTGGCAACTCTGCATTTATGATGTCTGTCCATGTGGTCGTAGCTCCAATATGCCAACCCTGCTGATCTTGAGTAACACCTCTTAACTCGCTTACGGATGTAATGTCGAGCAGCTGATCGGGCATCGCTCTTTCTCCCAGTGCGGGGAAAAAATCTGTACCGCCTGCAAGGATCGGAACGGGTTTGCTCGCCAACACCTCCAAGGCATCATTAAGGGACAGGCTCCTGGGTTCCTTGTGAGTCATGCTCATTGTATTTACTTAGTTTTGGCTAACTTAAGGGTTGGCCTTAAAGGGAATTCATTAAACAGATAGGTAAGCATCACGTATCTCAGGTTGCGCTTCTAATTCACTAAACGCCCCATCAAACTTCTTAATGCCGCCCTCTAAAACAATGGCTCGATCAGAAACCAGTCGCGCAAAATGTAAATTCTGCTCTGACAAAAGCACCGGCAGCCCTTCGGACTTTAGTCTTAGAATGGTTTGCGCCATCTGTTCAACGATAACAGGCGCAATACCTTCTGAAGGTTCGTCCAGTAGCAGTAATCGCGGATTGCCCATCAAGGTTCGCGCAATGGAGAGCATCTGTTGCTCACCACCCGACAGTGCCTTACCTCTATTGTTTTTTCGTTCCGACAGATTCGGAAACAATTCGAACAGAATATCAGTGGTCCACTCAGCAACACCATCACGCGGTGCTTGCCTACCTACTTCCAAATTTTCGCTAATAGTGAGATCAGTGAAAATTCGTCGCTCTTCGGGCACGTAGCCTACACCTAGTTTGGCCACTTTATGGGTTGGCATACCTGTGAGCTCAGAGCCGTCAAACGTAATCCGCCCACTTTTCGGTTTTACCAATTGCATTATTGACTTAACCGTCGTGGTCTTGCCAGCTCCGTTTCTCCCCAGCAATGACACCACCTCACCGGGATTAATGGTAAAACTTAAATCCCGAAGAATATGAGCTTTACCATAAAAGCTATTGATGCCTGTTAATTCAAGCATTGGCTGGCTCGTTGGCAAACACGCTGCCTCCCCCTAGATAAACTTCTTGCACCATAGGATTGCTACGAATCTCTTCAACGGAACCGTTAGCGATGAGTGCACCGCGATTCAACACCATAATTCGATGGGCATGAGTAAAAACCACATCCATATCATGCTCTGTGAATAGGACACTAATGTTTCTCTTATGAACAATGTCAGCGGTTAACTGCATCAGGTTTACACGTTCCTTAGGCGCCATACCAGCGGTCGGCTCATCCATTAGCAACAATGTAGGGTTGTGGCACAACGCAATCGCCAACTCTAGACGCTTTAAATCTCCATAGGCAAGAATGGCACAAGCTCGTTCAGCTTGATCTGACATGCCTACTAAACTGAGCAGTTCATTTGCTTCAGTGCGATATAGATGCGTGGCATAGGGGCGTATCGAAAATAATTTCTTGTGGTGCGAGATCAACGCCATTTGCACATTTTCGATAACAGTCATTGACGAATATGTCCCTGTAATCTGAAATGTGCGACCAACGCCCTTACGCCATATTTGCCGTGGCTTCATGCCAGTGATCTTTTCACCGTGAAGAAATACATCGCCGCTACTCGATTTCAACTGCCCCATTAACATATTGAAGCAAGTCGATTTTCCTGCTCCATTGGGTCCTATCAATGCCAGTAGTTCACCACGATGCACTTCAAAATTCAAATCACTGACGGCTTGTATGCCTCCAAATGCTTTACTCAAAGACTGCACGCGAAGCACACCTTCCGTTTGTTGTGTGATCATCAACTCTGCCCTCCATCTGAAGTCTTGGATGGGCCCCGTGAAAACAATCGGTCAAACGCATGCCTGATAGAACCGACAATGCCATAGGGTGCAACGATAACAACGAAAATGATAAGCAGGCCTAGTGTCAAACGCCAATATTCAAATCGAGTTAAGTAATCTTTTACCAATTCAAGAGATGCTGCTCCGACGACACCACCAGATAATGTCTTTACACCGCCCAGAAATACTACGATGAGACCGTCAAATGATTTGGCGATTTCAAGCTCATTAGGAAATACGCTGCCTTTCGAAAAAACGAACAGCGCACCGGATAATCCGGCCATCGCACCAGCAAAGGAAAATGCCATCCACTGGATACGCTTGGTATCAATTCCCGTAGCTTCGGCTTGTCGACTGGAGTCGCGAGATGCACGCAAAGCATAGCCAAAAGGGGAATGCGCAATATGCCTCAACAGTATTATGCCGCCGACACCAATAATTACCGTGAAAATAAAATAGGATGTTGAATCTGATAACCATGGCGAAGGCCAGATATCGACGAGACCATCGTCTCCTCCGGTAAATTCATCCCATTGAAAAACCAGCGACCAGACTAATTGTGCCAGTGCCAGCGTCAGCATAGCAAAATAGACACCCGTCAGCCGCAAACAAAGCCAACCGATGACTACAGCCAACAGGCCTGCGCCAATAGGAGCCAATAAAAAAGCAATTTCCATAGTTGCATTGGCGTGCGTGACTAATAAGGCTGCCACATAGGCACCACCACCAAAATAGGCAGCATGACCAAATGACACAAGCCCACCCAGCCCGAGTAGAAAATGCAGGCTAGCTGCGAATAAGCAAAAAATGATGATATCGGTTGTAAGGATGAGTAAAAAATGTGACTCCAACAGAGGTAGACACAATAGAGCGATCAGCAGTATCCCAACGATCCATCGGACTCTAATACTTGCAGGCTTTATGGGTTTTTCAGGCTCACCCACTTGCCCGTGCTCACCCGCTACTTCTTCACGACCCAGCAGGCCATATGGGCGGATAGTCAACACTACGGCCATCACTACAAACATAAGAACTAATGTGCTCTGCGGCAAATACGAAACGCCAAAAACATTCAGCACAGAAATCAGAACCGCAGCTATATAGGCACCTGGTAGCGATCCCATTCCACCGATGACAACCACGACAAATATGGGTGCCAGTATATTAAAATCCATTAATAGATCAGCACCGCCCTTCGGCAGCTGAATAGCTCCTCCTAATCCTGCTAAGGCCGCTCCTAGGAAGAATACACCTGTGAACAACCAGGATTGATTAACACCTAGTGCTGCAACCATTTCACGATCTTGTGTTGCTGCACGCACAAGCACGCCAATACGGGTTCGGGTTAGTAAGTACCACAATCCGAATAGAACGAAGGGTGTAATGGCAATCAGTGCTAAATCATATTGGGGCACGGGCTCACCCATGATACGAACGATACCTTTTAGACCTGGTGCTCTGGGGCCCAAAACATCTTGAGCGCCCCAAATCATCAGGGCAAGATCTTGTATGACGAGTATTACCCCGAAAGTTGCGACCAATTGAAACAACTCAGGGGCTTTATAGACAGGTCTTAAAACCAATACTTCAACGATTACTCCGATAACGCCAACGATTAGTCCAGACAACAATACTGAAAACCAAAATCCGAAAGCACCCGGTAAAACTTGCATTAATGAGAAGCCCACAAACGCCCCCAGCATATAGAAGGAGCCATGTGAAAAATTCACAATCCGGGTGACACCGAAAATCAGTGACAACCCGGAAGCAACCAGAAACAGAGTCGCAGCATTAGCAAGCCCTGTAAGTAATTGGGCAACAAACAATCCCATAGCGATGCTAAAACCTTGTTATGTCGTTTACGTTAAATTTATTTTGGCGACCGCAGCTTTGCGACTTCTTCATCTGATGGCAAATAGCTAGCACCATCTTTGTAGCTCCAGTCAATCATTCTGCCTTTTCCATCGCGAACGGTGGTTGTACCAACGAAGGCACCCATAGTGGATTGATGATCTTGTGCACGATAGATAATAGTGCCGACTGGTGTGTCAACCTCGAGTCCAATGAATGCAGTACGCAAGGCTTCTGTCTCTGTCGAACCAGCTCGTGTAAGAGCCGCTGCTATGGATTGAGCAGTCATGTATCCAACCAGCGATCCAATTTTTGGAGACTCACCGTACATTGCTGTATAGGCATCAACGAATACTTTGTTAGGTCCGTCAACAAAGTCATACCAAGGGTAGCCTGTGACAGTCCAACCTTCTGGAGCCTCGTCAGCTAATGGCTCGAGGTACTCAGGCTCTCCTGTCAGAAGTCCATATACATGGCGCCCTTCAAACAAACCGCGAGTTGTTCCTTCACGAACAAATTTTGCAAGATCACTACCAAACGTGACGTTGTAGATTGCATCGGGCTTTGCTCGTTCTAGCGCCTGTACTTCAGCGCCTGCATCTATTTTGAAAATACCGGGCCATTGCTCGGTCACAAACTCAACATCAGGCCGTAACGCAGTTAATGCTTTTTTAAATGCGGCAACGGCATCTTTACCGTACGCGTAGTTTGGAGCAATAGTGGCGTATTTAACAGCATCCGTTTTTGCAGCTGCCTCGGCAAGCATTGCCGCTTGCATATAAGTGGACGCTCTAAGACGAAACGTATAGTCGTTTCCGTTTTCCCATACCAGGCCGTCCGCTAAAGGTTCAGCCGCAAGATAAAGCACTTTCTTTTCTGCAGCGAAGGATGAAATCGCAAGACCAACATTACTTAAAATGGTACCGGTAATCATGGCAACACCATCGCGACTTACAAGCTCCTCGGCAATTTTTATGGCCTCACCTGGCTTACCTTGATCATCGCGATAAATAAACTCAATCGGTCGATCCAGAACACCACCTGAAGCGTTAATTTCAGCCAGCCCGAGCTCTATCCCGTTTTTATAGGGACCTGCGAAAGCAGCCATTCGTTTGTAGTGGTTAATCTCACCGATCTTTATGGGGTCGGCTGCAGAAACTGAACCCGCGGTACTCAGCAATCCTGCCAAAGTCATCGCAGTAACAGTAGCAAACGACTTAATAAATTTTTTCTTCATCATATTCAACTCTCCTCTTGGGTCCCTATTAATTTATTTTCTCGTACTCAATCAACGATAAAGCACATGTGTTATTTCATAGTGCTAACGAAGCTATTGGACATCTGTAATCATTGCATTGATTCTCCGCCTATAAACAGTCGGCCCTTTGTCAATAGCTAACCTTATGGGCTTACGGGTCTGCACCATTTGCTCCTGCTCATCAATGGCTTCCAGTATTTCTTTGTCTTCGTTAAACGCCACCCGGAACATATTATCCATTTGAAGAGAAGCTTCTTCGTCCCCGACGGCAGCATTACGCAAATGCATCCATCGGTCGATGGTATAATGCTCGTTAACTGGGGTAATAAAATGTAGCGCGAATATTCTGACGCCCTCATTTCGAGATTCTTCCGGCAAATTTTTATCAGTATCTGCGCTGCCGAAATCGATAACCGCCGTACACGGTAAGTGCAGATAGTAGTAGTGCCACCGATCAACATTACCTTCAAAGCACCCGAATTTCTGGAAAAATCCTATGGGTGGTGCATCGCGAATCCAACGCCATGCCACTAGCACCTCTCCTTCTGTATCAATGTGTACTGGAACATTTTCACTGGCAGCATTACCCAGTGTTGTGGGATGCACAAAGCTTACATGAGCAGGGTCGACCAAATTTTCGGCAACATTGAGATAGTGGGATTTCAGGTGTAAGGCATCGCCTTGATGCGCGTGCCATTGATCGCTGTGAAACTGAGGCAAATCAAAAATATCATCCGTAACAGCTTCTTTGGAATCACCCATCCAGATAAATACAATGTTGTGCTTTTCATGTACCGCATAGTTCGTGACAAATGCTGAGGCCGGCACATTGTCTTGTCCAGGAACACGCACACACTGACCTTCACAATTAAACGTCATACCGTGATACCCGCATTGGATATCGTCACCGATACGCTTGCCCTTAGACAAAGGCAGCAATCTGTGCGGGCATTGATCTTCTAAGCCGACAACACTACCATCTGACAGGCGGTACATAACGACGGCTTGTTCAAGAATGACTACACGCTTCAGGGATTCGTCAAATTCAGACGACCATCCAGCGACATACCATGCGTTACGAACGTAGCTCATCTCAAACCGTCCTCGCCAACAGCTTCATCGTGAGTCAGTCCGCCAACTCGCGGTAATGGTCTACCAGAATCAGTTACTGCGACAGCCACCATGATTTCATTAGCCCGGGGTGCATCGTTGATTCGCACTTCTATCCCGTCAAAATGCGAGCGTACATAGGCAGCTTCCTTGTGCCCTAGAGGCACGTCTAAAACTTGCCCAAGAGAGCCCATTTTTTTACTTGAAGCAACAAGGGCCGCACCTTTTTCAACCGCAGCTCTTAATGGCCTCCCCAACCTCGGATGCAATATGGCGGCTGCATGTTCCAACTCACCATTTTCGCCCACCATTGCGGCTTTACCATAACTTTGCGCCTCAGAAGGATTTATACCAAGCGCGTCGACGCACTTCTTACCCAGCAATGCACCAAGCTCTTCACCAATAATCATCAAAGACTCCAGATCTTCAGAGTATTCATTGACGTAGGGATTGTCGATTACCGCGACTGCTGCAGCTCTGCGAGTTGGAGGACTGATAGTCTTGCCCATTTCGTGATGAATTTCATCAACGAATGTGACGATTTTTCTGATTTTAACCGTTGACATGGTGATTGTCCGTAGGAAATAAATGATGAAAAGTCGTGGCTCCTACTAATCGAGTCAAGCCTTGTATATGAAGGTAACAGCAGTTGATATGGCCTTTTTCCATGATTCTTCTTGCACAAAGCTCCCCAGAATCCAACGCCTGTTTTTTTTCCAGAGTACTTAATATTGAAACATTTACAGTGACCAATCGATCACCCAAATCTGTATCCGACTCCAGTTGGTTAGCAGGTGTGCGCAGTACGAGATCTGAATTGGGTAAATCAACTGCGTTTGCGATGAGCGTTGCTGCTACATCAGCCGCCGCCGCCGTTGGTGCCAATACAGTAACCGCATCAGCAATACC
>JBLHWG010000057.1:0-19138 GCA_047629055.1 Halioglobus sp. | reverse complement strand
GCCGCAGATGCGCCCCGATGGCGTGTAACTGATGATATGGGTGTTTCTTGCGAGGAATCGGTAGATCCAAAGACGTTGCAAGTACTGGCTGATATGGGACATGAAATTGTCGTAGAAAAACCTAACCTTACGTTTGGATTCGGTGGTGCGCAACTTATTCACCGCCTTGAGTCAGGTGGTTATGCGGGCGGCTCTGATCCGCGCAAAGATGGTGGGGCTTACGGGTTCTAGATGGGTGTCAGGAATACGAGCAAGCAATCGCACTCATGGGGAGTGCGATTGATGACATTTACACCCAGTTTCTGCACAATGAATCGTTGTGAAAATCGATCGGCCGATGTGAGGACGTCAGTGACGATTTGCTGAATTCAAGAAATTTGACCTATCGCGCTCAGATGGGCGACACTTAGGTCAAAGGCTTTTCCAAAGTCGACAATAGAGCGCGATACGCTATGTCTGAAGCGTTGCTGGCACATGAGGCAATCTGGAGATTCGCGTGCTTTTTTGCAGTGTTTGCCGCTATGGCAGCCTGGGAAGTTACATCGCCGCGCAGGCTACAGCGCATACCCAAAATGTTCCGATGGTCAAACAATCTGGCCATCATGATACTCGATGCATTAGTGCTTAGATATGGATTCCCCTTGCTAGCTGTTGGACTGGCAACTATTGCGGAAGTAAATAATTGGGGATTGCTTAATCTAATCGCCATGCCTGTCTGGGTTGCATTTTTCATCTCATTGTTTGTGATGGATCTAATTATCTATTTTCAGCATGTCATGTTTCACAAGGTGCCGATTCTATGGCGACTACATCGAATGCATCATGCCGATCTTGAATTCGATGTCACGACTGGCATACGGTTTCATCCTGTTGAAATAGTAGTTTCAATGAGTATCAAGCTGGCGACAGTATTAGCCTTAGGTCCGCCTGTGCTAGCAGTGATTGTATTCGAAATACTACTTAATGCCACAGCACTGTTTAATCACAGCAATGCCAAGATTCCATTGAAATTCGATAAAATATTACGTTGGTTTGTGGTAACGCCGGATATGCACCGCGTTCATCATTCGGTAATTCCCTATGAAACCAACAGTAACTACGGATTCAATTTACCGTGGTGGGATAGAATACTGGGTACCTATCGTGATCAACCTCGCAATGGTCACTTAGAAATGACTATTGGTCTAGAACAGTTCAGATCACAAATAGATCTGCGGCTGGATCAGATGTTGATTCAACCCTTGCGTAAGCAGACTCACTCTTCTTCCGAGAGCCAAAGCAGTTAATCGATGATCAGCAAAGAGTCAGATTAAACTCTACGATAAATAATTAGCCAGACACGAGTTGCGACTCGTAGACTCTAATTATTAACAGAAAAAAAAGGTTGCTCAGATGTCTTGTGCCAATTTCCAAAACCGCTCCAATTCGACTCTGCTGCGTTCGATCGAGCGAAAAAGTTTGATGTGAATTTTAATATCGATGGCGCTATCACTTATCTTTATTAATGAACCGTTGGCTAAATCTTTTTTGGCCTTAATTTCTGGCAACCAAGCTACTCGAAGTCCCTCAATGCACACTGTTTTTGACGCCTCTGCGACTGAATTTTCGTATACTGGAAACAGTTTCCCGCAAAGATCTCCGTACGCAATTGAAACCTGCGAGATACGACCTGAAAACGTGCCTGCTGAATAGGCGAGATGTGGCGCAGCGGATTTTCCATCTAACCGATAGCGACAAGAGCTGTGTAGTTGATGCTCTTTGTCAGTCAATAATATTGTTGAGGTACTGGTAGTGGTAAAAAATACCCATTTAGTTTACTCATTGCCAAATTAACAATGCAACTCAGGTTTATCGGTGTGACTCAGGTCAGCAGCTGATTTCTGGTAATATTGACGTTATGTCAACAAAGCACTTATATCACGATAGCCTCTACCTGTTTGATCAGGCGCAGCCGTCGTTCTGGGAAGCCACGTCAGGTGTAGACCTACCCGATTGGCCAGCTTTAAACAGTGATCATCACTGCGAGGTTGCTGTGATTGGGGGTGGCTTTACCGGCATGTCAACGGCGCTGCATTTGGCTCGTGAGCACGGCCGTGATGTGCGCGTGCTGGAGGCCGGTCACATTGGCTGGGGTGCATCAGGGCGCAATGGGGGCTTTTGCACTGTTGGTAGCGCCAAGATGAGTTTCAAGCGTCAGCTTCGCAACTACGGGGCCGAGCAAACCTATCGCTACTTCGAAACTCAGGAAGACGCCGTTGCGCTATGCAGAGAATTAATCGATGCGGAAAATATGGATTTCAAGCCGCAGGGAGATGGAGAGTGGGTTGTGGCTGAGAGCCGGGCTCACTTTAAACGTCTCTGTGTCGAATCCTGTGAATGGTCAGCACACACACCGTTAAAAACCAAAATGGTGTCCCAGCAGGAATTTGCAAGCCAAGGATACGACGCCCCTCATCAGCATGGTGGTATGTTGATAGAGTCCGGGTTCGGTTTGCATCCATTACGTTATATCAAAGGCCTTGCACGAGCTGCAGCAAAATACGGTGCAGATATTTCACCTAACAGTGAAGTGATACGTTGGAGTAAATTGGATGGCAAGCATGTTCTTGAATGCGCGAACGGCACGCTCACTGCTGATAAAATTGTTGTCGCTTGCAATGGGTTTATGCCAGAACATCTGAGCCCAAACTTACATGGCTATACATTACCTCTGCAAAGCATATTAAATGTCACCCGCCAACTAACCGATGAAGAGCTGCTTAAGTACCCATGGCACACCGGTGCGCCGACTATTAATTCACCGCATGTCTATGTGTACTATCGCCTACTGCCTGATAATCGTTTAATGATAGGTGGTCGAGGAGACAATATCGGACACCCCGATGGTGCGCGTAAAACAGTTGAAAGCATTCACGAAAAGTTTGCACAGCTTTGGCCAGCCTGGTCACATGTCGAATTTGAATACAGCTGGCGCGGGTTAATCTGCTTTAATCAAAACTTCACACCTGCTGTCAGCCAACTACCGAACGATAACAGTGTGTATCTAGGCTATGGATATCACGGCAACGGCGTGGCGACGGCCAGCTGGGCAGGAAAACAGCTAGCTAATTGGATTGCTACTGAGAATTCACCTGATACAAACACTCTGCCTGCGATATACCGGGGTAGGCCGCCGCGCTTTTTTATACCCAAACTGCGTAAGGTGTACGGAAGAGTCGGCCTAGAATACTACCTGACTCTGGATAAGCTATTTAAGTAGCAGTTTAGTCCAATGACATGGAGAGTATTATTCGGACAAAGCTCCATTGAAGTTTGCAACCGCCGGGGCGAAATATTCTGTCCCTTTTGATCTGACTCTATCTACGTTCACCTGGCTCAATTGAATACACTAATTTTCATGCGCACCAACGTCCGGTGGTTGCTCGGTGGCCTGCTCCTGACCGTATTCTCGAGTTTTGGGCAAACCTATTTCATTGCGCTGTTTGGAAGCGAAATCAGGGCAACGTTTTCGCTCAGTCACGGGGATTTTGGTGGCATCTACATGATCGGAACATTGGCAAGTGCTGTGACGCTGGTTTGGCTGGGCCGTGTGGTAGATTTTTATTCAGTGAGTACCGTCGCGTTTTGGGTGTGTATCGCGTTGAGCCAATCTTGCTTCGCGATGTCGCTGGTCTCATCTGTGTGGATGCTGGTGCTAGTGATTTTTGGTCTACGTCTGTTTGGCCAAGGCATGATGTCTCATATTGCCATGGTGGCCATGGGGCGCTGGTATTCGGCCGAGCGCGGACGGGCAGTATCTATTACGACCATGGGTTTTCAGATAGGCTCCGGTGTCTTACCGCTGATCATGGTCAGCCTGATTGGCTTGATCGGGTGGCGCGCCAGCTGGGTTCTGGCTGCTGCCCTGATGGTTTTTATCGCATTGCCTGCGATCTACCTACTGATGAAAAAGGAACGGATTCCACGCGGGCAGATTCTCGAGCATGATGAGTCAGAAAAAACCAAACAGTGGACGCATAGCGAAGTGCTTGCGGACCCCGTTTTCTGGATATTAATAACGGGAGTTGTAGCACCATCATTTATAGGCACGTCTGTATTCTTTCATCAGACACATATCAGCGAAATCAAAGGTTGGTCGCGGGAGCTGATTGCCGGATCCATCGCACTGGCTGCAATCACAACCATTGTGTTTTCATTGCTTTCCGGCTTATTAATTGATCGGTTCAGTGCTCGGCAACTATTGCCTACTTTTTTACTACCCCTCGGGATTGCTAATCTGCTATTGGGCTGGATGGGTGATCCGATGGCGATAATTATCTATATGTTGTTGCACGGTATATCCAACGGTATTTCGAACTCGCTGTTTGGTGCGATCTGGCCAGAAGTGTACGGTACCCGCCATCTGGGTGCCGTTAGATCAATAATCATGGCTGCGATGGTCATCGCATCAGCCTTGGGCCCCGGAGCCACAGGCTGGCTGATTGATCTGGGTATTGGATTTGAGATTCAGCTGGTGGCAATGGGTCTGTATTGCCTGATTACTGCAGTGCTCATGTTCCTAATAATGCGTACGCTGGCTCGACGTCAGGTGGTGTGATTTACCAGCATTGTGGAATTGATGTAAGTGCAATGATTTTGCTTGACATTAATCTTGAATAATTATTTACTTACTGTAAGTAAATAATTATTCAAGATGAATGAAAGGCAACATTTCCAAAATTGAAAGGAAGGGCCGTACTGATGGTATTAGGGCTCGCCATCGAGCCGACGTTATGCAGCGTGTGCTGGAAACTCCGGGTATCGACCGGACACGTCTTGCAGAGGCCACTGGGTTGACCAACGCCGCAATGACCCGCATTGTGCAGGAACTCAATTCTGCTGGTTTGGTTCAAGATGCTGGCCTGCTGGAAACAGTTGGAGAAAACGCACTCGTATTCGGACGTGGCACCGGTCCCGAACACGGCCCTAGACATGGCCCCGGACGTGGACGTAAGCGCTCAGGGCTCGAAATCAACGCTGGAGGCGGATATGTTTTAGGCCTTAGTATTCTTGCGTTCAATTCTGGAGTAGCAATGTCCGATATCTCAGGTCGCGTTATTGAGATCGTTCAAGTGGAGCCTAGTAACATAAGTAATCCGGTGACAACACTTGATGAGATCTCGAAGGTAGCTATTGCACTCATGGACAAACATGATCTGGAACCGCATCGTGTGTTTGGAGCTGGCGTCGCGATTGCCGGTTATCTCGACCGTAGCGGCCACATTCTAAATAGCTCGCCATATCTGGGTTGGCCAGTATTTGATATCCGAGAAAGCCTTGCGCAAAGATTGCGTTTAAACGTTGTGATCGACAATGCCAACCGCTGTATTGCCATTGCTGAAAATCGCACAGGTAGCTGTATCGGTATCGATGAAATGATTCTTATTCGTGCAGCCGTCGGCATTGGAGGTGCCGTTATCTGTAATGGTGAAGTGGTTCGAGGTGATAATAATCGGGCTGGGCACATTGGCCACAGTTGTGTTGAGCCAAATGGCTTGCAGTGCTCCTGTGGTGCCAAAGGCTGTCTTAACACGGTGGCCTCTGGCTGGGCTATCTTGAATCAACTTGGTTTGATCGAATCAGGTGACTTGGAAGTTGGTGACTTACGGAGTCAGGAAGCCAAGTTACGGTTAGTGTTGTCATCAAACGCTAAAAACAATGAGGGTTATCAAGCCGTCATTCGCAAGGCCGGCGAATTACTGGCAAAGCATTGTGTAGGCCTGTTGCATTCAATGGCTTCACATTCGGTAGTACTTACAGGTCCGCTGGGGCGCAATGAAACCTACTGTAATGGCTTCAGTAGAGCCTTAGAAAAATACAATATAGACATTCGCATTCTGGCGGCATATGAACACACGATTAGCGGAACAGCCGAAGCGGCATCTGTGTTTGCATTGATCAAGCATGTCTATACGCCATCATTTGATATACAGCCTCTGCTTGCGAATGCATCGGCCGATAACGTCAGTAGAGCCGGAGGCTTGGTGTTGTGAAAACGGTTTTTGTTCTGCTGGACTCTCTTAATCGGAATGCCATGGAATGTTATGGCAGTACGCAGGTACACACTCCTAACTTCACCCGCTTTGCCGATCGTGCCATCACCTTCGATAATCACTACGTAGGCAGCCTGCCATGCATACCTGCAAGGCGAGATCTACACACAGGACGATACAATTTTCTTCACCGTAGTTGGGGGCCACTGGAGCCATTTGATGATTCCTTGCCAGAGCTACTAAAGCAATCGGGTACGTACTCTCACATTGTGACAGACCATCATCATTATTTTGCTGATGGCGGTGGCACCTACCATCAACGGTATTCGTCCTGGGAATTAGTACGTGGCCAGGCGATTGATCGCTGGAAGGCGCACGTTAATCCCGACACAAGTGCGCTTAAACAAAGCTATCACCAATCGCAACATCATCGTCTCAACTACATGATCAATAGTGAGTACGTATCAGATGAGGCGGACTATTGTGGTCCGCAGGTATTCAATCTCGCCCATGAATTTTTAATGAAAAATCATTCTGAGCAGGATTGGTTATTGCAATTGGAGTGTTTCGATCCGCATGAGCCTTTTCATGCACCACAGCGATTTCGCGACATGTACCCGCGACAATACAGCGGTCCTATCCTTGATTGGCCTATCTACGATCGGGTAACAGAAACACCCGAAGAAATAGCTGAACTACGGGCCAACTATGCTGCTTTGACCACCATGTGTGATGAGTATTTTGGCAAGCTGTTAGATTTTTTTGATGAAAACGATTTATGGAAAGATACCTGCCTGATTCTGACAACCGATCATGGATTTCTACTCGGTGAACATGACTGGTGGGCGAAAAATCGCATGCCTGTATATGATGAAATTGCACGAATTCCGTTGATGATTTATCACCCTGAGTATGCCGCCCAAGGTGGCACTCGCCGTGAATCACTGACCCAGACAATCGATATCATGCCCACCGTTCTGCAATTTCATAATCAGCCGGTGCCACAGGATGTCATGGGCAAGGCACTCCTACCGCTGCTACAGAGTGATGAACCACTTCGAGATGCTGCCATCTACGGCTACTTTGGTGCAGCGTGCAACGTAACGGATGGACGGTATGTTTATTATCGTTATCCGGAGGTGATGAACGCTGATGAGTTGTATGAATACACACTGATGCCTACGCGCATGACCTCACGTTTTGCAATCAGTGAATTAGTTGATGCAACCTTGGTCGAGCCATTTTCATTTAGCAAAGGTGTTCCCTTATTAAAACTGAAACCCCGTACCGACGATGAAGGAATTCCCCTGGAGGTGCAAGGCTTAACGTTAGCTGACACGCAAACGGCCTTGTTTGATTTACAGACCGATCCCGAACAGAAAAATCCTATCAGCGTGCCCGATGTTGAAGCAAGATTGGTACAAGCCATGGTTCGACTGATGCGCGAAGCCGATGCCCCTGCTGAGTTGTTTACACGCTTCAATTTACCTCTATCAGGATCTGGAGCTGCCAATGACTAAGTCTATGATTGACGTGATTCCAGCTGAATTTGCAAACCGTGATTTGTCGTTTGTTATCGAAAAAGCTACCACCATTGTGTTGCGCTCTCCTATCGAAACTCCGGTGCAAACATCCTTTGGCATAATGACTGACAGACCGGCGGTGTATTTGCTGTTGCAAGATACACAGGGGCATATCGGTGTGGGTGAAATCTGGTGCAATTTTCCATCTTGTGGGGCAGAACACAGGGCGCGACTGCTTGAGACCGCAATACTCCCATCGTTAATATGTAAAGAATTTTCAGATCCTGCACAGTGTTTCCATACATTGCAAACACAGTTTAAACGTCTGGCCATTCAGACCGGTGAATATGGCCCTATTGCCCAGTCCATTGCGGGAATTGACGGTGCTTTATGGGATCTCGTTGCTAAGCGGTTGGAGCTACCGCTCCACAAACTACTTGGTGCGAATCAATCGACTATTGGCGTGTATGCCAGCGGTATTAATCCACGTGGTGCAGCCGAAACAGTGTCGCGCTGCCGGGATGCTGGCTATACCGCATTCAAATTAAAAATAGGCTTTGGCGATGATATAGATTATCCGAATATCGAGAGTATTTGTGCACAGCTTGATGCCACTGAGCAGCTGATGGTAGATGCCAATCAAGCTTGGACCTTGGACGAAGCCAATGTGCAGGTCGTCAAGTTGTCCGACTATCCCATCCAATGGTTGGAAGAGCCTATAACGGCTGATTCACCTTACGAGCACTGGACAACGCTGGCAGAGGCGTCTGCTATTGCGTTGGCAGCAGGTGAAAATATCGCAGATACACAATCGTTTTCAGACGCTAATTCATCTAGTTGGTTAAGTGTCATGCAGCCAGATTTGTGCAAGTGGGGCGGTTTTAGCGGTGTGGTTCCTGTCGCCCGCGATGCGCTTGAACAGGGTAAACGCCTATGCCCGCATTTTCTCGGCGGCGGAGTCGGCCTCGCGGCCTCCGCGCACTTGTTGTCAGCTGTCGGTGGACCCGGATTGTTGGAAATTGATTCCAATCCGAACCCACTCAGAGAACGACTATATGCACCTCGTGTAGAAAACGGTCAGATAGTTATCAGTGACGAACCCGGCTTGGGGATTAACCTGCAAGCGTTGTCAAACATGCAGATGGATTATTAGGGTCATGGCCGCATCGGAATATGATTACATCATTATTGGTTCGGGCTCTGCAGGCTCTGTGGTGGCAAACCGCCTGTCTGCCGACCCTGATGCAAGGGTTCTGGTTCTAGAGTCCGGCGGATGGGATAGTAATTTCTGGTTGAAACTACCTGTTGGTTATTTTCGGTCTATCTACGATCCACGTTTCTCACGCGCGTTTAAAACAGAGCCGTCAGAAGGCGATGGACAAAGAGGCGTTGTCTGGCCGCGTGGACACGTTGTCGGCGGTTCAAGCTCTATCAATGGTTTGGTGTTTATTCGTGGACAGCAAGAAGACTATAATGGCTGGGCGCAGCAAGGCGGTACTCAGTGGTCATACGATGAAGTGTTGCGGCACTTCAAAGAATTGGAAAGCTACACCGGCGGTGACGATCACTACAGAGGCAGAGACGGTGAGCTTTCAGTGTCTGATTTGCGCAATCAGAATCCGGCCTGTGCCGCTTGGGTGAAAGCGGCGCAAGAATACGGTCTGCCATTCAATGCTGATTTCAATGGTGCAACCACGCACGGTGTAGGTTCATATCAGCTATCCATATCCAAACGGTTTCGTGCCAGTGCCGCCACCGCTTTTTTAAAGCCTATTTTAAGCCGTTCCAATATTACGCTTGAAACTAATGCACACGTGTCCAAAATCATTATCGAACATGGACGAGCAGTGGGTGTGGAATGGGTGAGCGGTGGTCAACGCACTTGTACTAGGGCAAGCAATGAAGTCGTGCTCTCAGCAGGCTCTCTCCAGTCTCCACAAATATTGCAGTTATCGGGTGTAGGCCCTGCCGAGCTGTTGCAACGCCATGGCATTGATGTTGTCGCAGATTCCCCTGAAGTGGGTGAGAATCTACAGGACCACTACCAAATGCGCATGGTCGTAAAACTGAAACAGAAGCTCTCACTAAACGATGATGTACGCAATCCATTTAAGCTTGCGAAAATGGGACTGGACTGGATGCTGGCAGGTAGTGGCCCATTGACGGTTGGTGCGGGGCAGGTGGGTGGTGCTGCGTGTACCCAATACGCAACAGACGGACGACCAGACATTCAGTTCAACGTCATGCCATTGTCTGTTGATAAACCTGGTACACCCCTGCACAAGTATTCAGGATTTACATCGTCGGTATGGCAATGTCATCCGAAAAGTCGAGGATCGGTCACTATTCAGTCAAATGATCCATTCCAGCAACCAACCATTGCACCGAACTATCTGTCCGCGAAAAAAGACCGAGACGTCATGGTCGATGCGATAAAGATTCTACGCAAAATCAATGAACAGGCTGCGTTTCGCGATCTTTGGGATACCGAGGTAGTCCCCGGTAAGGACACGCAAACAGATGCTCAGATTCTAGATGCGATCCGCAACGGTGGTGGCACGGTTTTTCACCCGGTAGGCACCTGTCGAATGGGCAGTGATGATCGTTCGGTGGTGGATCCTGAGCTTCGTGTTAGAGGTGTGGATGGATTGCGTGTCATTGATGCCTCTGTCATGCCATCGATAACATCGGCCAATACCAATGCACCGACGTTGATGATTGGTCAGAAGGGTGCCGCCATGATGCAGCACAATTCACGCTATCGCTTTGAGGAATAAATAATGACTGAGCAAGGTCCACCCAATATTGTTTTTATCATGGCCGATCAGTTAGCCGCCCATGCGCTTAGCTTGTACGGTAATGGCGTGTGTAAGGCACCCAACCTTGATCGATTAGCGAAACAAGGTACGGTGTTCGAGAATGCCTATTCCAATAATCCGCTGTGCGTACCGAGCCGCGCATCCCTTCTTACTGGAAAGTTGTCGCCTAAAATTAGTGTCTACGACAATGCCAATGAGTTACCAAGCTCGACACCTACCATGGCCCATTTTTTGAGAAAGGCAGGCTACTGGGCAGAGCTATGCGGCAAGATGCACTTTATCGGGCCAGATCAGTTGCATGGATTCAATACCCGTTCTGTTACCGATGTGTATCCAGCTAACTATCAATGGATTGCAGACTGGAGTGCAGGTCCGGCGTTTGTCCCTTCAGGTACGGCGCTTAATGGCGTTGTAGAGGCTGGTTCATGTATTCGCACGATGCAGGAAGACTACGACGACGAAGTTGAGCACACTTGCATTCAGGGTTTGTATAACTATGCCCGCGAGCCTGCGCATAATCCGTTTTTCCAATTGGTCTCGTTCACCAGCCCACATACACCGTTCACTGTGTCCCAGGAATATTGGGACCGGTATAGTGCTGAAGAAATAGATTTACCAACCGTTGGTGAAATTCCGTTTGAAGAGTTGGATTATCATTCCAAAGCATTGTTTTTCGCTCACGGAAGACATCGCCACCGAATCAGTGCGGATCATTTACGCGATACTCGACACGCCTACTACGGCATGATTTCTTACATCGATGACAAGGTAGGGAAAATTCTTGATACATTGGAGAAAACCGGTTTACGTGATAACACGGCGGTAGTCTTTACATCCGATCACGGGGAGATGCTGGGCGAGCGGGGTATGTGGTTCAAGCAATGCTTTTGGGAATGGTCTGCTCATGTCCCATTAATAGTTTCCATGCCGGGCATGCCAGCGGGTAGGCGCTGTTCAAGCGTTGTGTCTCTGGTGGATTTACTACCCACGTTTCTCGATATGGCTAGGTTGCCAGAACACGAAACGGAAACCATGGAACTTGACGGCACGAGTATTCTCCCGTTAGTCAAAGATCCGCTTGTGATAGGCAAAGATACTGCAATAAGCGATTATCTAGCCATTGGCCCCTGCGTACCGTGTCGTATGATAGTGAAAGGAAAATACAAGTACATTCTGACCGATGGTCATCCGTCGCTCTTGTACAATCTTGAAGCAGATCCCAACGAATTGGTCAATCTCAATGATGACGCATCTTGTCGGGATGTCATTGTAGAGCTGCACGCTATCGCCTGTAAAGATTGGAATACAGAGGAGCTGACGACAAAGGTTCTAAAAAGCCAGAATGAGCGTAACTTCATTGCCAGTATCCCTGGCGAGACACCTAAATGGGATCATATAGCCCGCATCGGTGATGACACGCGCTTTGTACGAAAAGATGGAGTAGATGCCACGAAAGGCAGATTGCGATTGCCATCGGTACCAGCAGTGCCTGCGGATTGGCCAGAGCTTGGGTTTGAGACGGTTGAGGCATTAATGCAGGGCAAGCGATCTTTAAGTGAATACATTGATAGATAACGGACAAACGAAAACTATGTACCCGGAAAAACTTGAATTATTGATTGCAGGTGAATGGTGCCAGGGCAGCGAAGGACGACAGGAGCCTGTCATCAACCCCGCCACAGAGGAAGTGATAGCACATGTTCCTCATGCATCTGCTGCAGATCTCGATCGTGCGCTTGCGTCCAGCTTGGATGGATTCAAGATATGGAAAAAAACGCCAGCTAATCAGCGTCAGAAGATAATGTCCAACGCTGCCAATCTGATGGAAGAGCGCATAGGCACTATTTCGCGAACATTGACGATGGAAATGGGTAAGCCTTTAGCTGAATCTAAAGTAGAGCTGCAATTCGCTATTGAGGTTTTGCGGTGGTATGCCGAAGAAGGCAAACGTGCGTATGGTCGATTGATACCATCGCGATTTCCGGGTGTCCGGCAAATGGTGATAAAAGAACCTGTAGGACCAGTATGTGCATTTGTTGCGTGGAACTTTCCAGCCAACAATGCCATGCGAAAAATTGGTGGTGCACTGGGTGCGGGTTGTTCTATGTTAATTAAGCCGAGCGAAGAAACGCCCGGCACCTCTGTTGCTATGGCTCGCTGTTTTCAGGATGCCGGATTACCCACGGGTGTATTAAACGTTGTGTTTGGCGTGCCGGACGAAGTATCCCGTCATGTGCTTGGCTCACAGATACCACGCAAGTTGTCGTTTACTGGCTCCATTCCGGTGGGCAAACACCTGCAAAAACTGGCGGCTGATACTCTAAAGCGTTGCACTATGGAGTTAGGTGGACATGCACCCGTTATTGTCTTTGATGATGCCAATATAGAAAAAGCGCTCGATGACATGGTGGGTTTCAAATTCCGAAATGCAGGGCAGGTGTGTATCTCTCCTACTCGTTTCTACGCACAGGAAAATATATACGAGGAGTTTGTACAAGGCTTCACTGAGCGGGTGAATAAAATCAAAGTGGGCAATGGTCTTGATGAGGGTGTAACCATGGGCCCCCTAGTCGCTCATAGGCGACTCGATATCATGGACGAATTCATTAGCGATGCCGTCAGCCACGGTGCAAAAATCGAAACCGGCGGTCAACGTCTTGGCAGTCCGGGATACTTCTTTGAACCAACGGTGTTAAGTAATATTAGCGACGATGCACGCATGATGACTGAAGAGCCGTTCGGTCCTATAGCTCCCATTTCGTCGTTCTCCACGTTCGATGAGGTTGTAGCGCGGGCGAACTCAGTGCCATTTGGGCTTGCATCGTTTGTCTATACACAAGACGGAGCGAAAGCCACTGCTATGGAAGAAGAGTTGGAAGCTGGGATGGTGGGTGTTAACCATGCTGGCATATCAACGCCTGAATCACCGTTTGGTGGTGTCAATGAATCCGGCTACGGATCGGAGGGTGGCATTGAAGGTCTTGAGGCATTCTTACGCACTAAATTCGTATCGAAGTACGGTGTGTAGAAGCTTATAACTTTGTACCGTCATCATAAGTTGTAAAGGCTGCCAATGGCGCAGCCTCTACAGCTTATGACGATCTTTCAGTTGCACCAGCAACGCTTTACTTGACGATGCTTCGCCGAAGTTAATCACCGGTTTGCCCGTCTCCAGGTCAATGCAACGTGTGGCCTGCTCAATGCCATTCCTGGGTTCCTGAATCGTCTTCGCCTCACCCTTGTGCATTAGATATAACTGATAGGCATGTGAACGTTGTTGAAAGCTTATGAAAGTATAAGTATCGGTCTCTACAATGTCGCCAAGTTCGATATGAAAATGATCAGGGCTAGTCGCTAACGCTGACAATAGGGTTCGTAAGTATTGACCGGCAAGATTAATATTGCCACGACGATCGATTAAGCCTGTACGGGGAAAGTCTCCTCGATCGATATCCATTAAAGAGTCTAGTACTACAATTCCATTTGATAGAGACAGTGCTGCAATGCAAGCACAAGCGGTACGGTTGGCAACCCACTGTTGGTCAAATTGTGGTGAGGTCGGTTGCTGTTTTGCGACCATCACATGCACCATGGCCGCCTTGTTAATGCTTGCACTGAGCTCGTTAATGGCAGCGATTTGAGGCAGAATCATTTCATCGGATGGTATTTGAAAGAGCACGCCGTCAAATGCTGCAAGCAAATTGCTCTGTCCGTTTATAAGAGCGTCTATATGAGTAGGCTCGTTGACTCTGCATCCAAAATTTGTTGAATGGGCGAAATACTTAGCATCTGCGTTAGGTAGGTCTGCTGAACTTTCCATCGATCCGAGGTAAATGGGTATTCTCAATTTATTACGCCACTCACCTAATAAAGCCGTAGTTACATTAGGCGTGTGCGGTGCAATTATAATCTCCATTGCACCTACTAACTCGGCGTGCTTGCGGACAAGTTGAATTGTATTGTTGTCGGGTAATCCAAATTTCATAACAATGAATCTTTGCCCCATCTGACACAGAGCGTGCATCCGAAGTCGTGTCTGTTCGTCTTCAAGGTCTTGCACAGGAACACGTAGCCAGGTTATGCCCATTTGCCATGTAGCCAGAACAGGATAGTCATTACGGGCTTTCTTGCGATTAAAGTCATCTAGTGGCCCGTTATTTGGTAAGGCACGCACCTCGCACCAGCTGTGCCTTAACTGCACAGCAATCGGAGGTGCATAGCCGTCGCGAGGATGCAATGACAGAGCCGGCCGGCTAACGCTGCCATCGAGACTGTTGGATTCCCTTGCTCCATCAGTGTTGACTATGCGAACGACATGTTTATCGGGATAAACGTCAACGACCGCATACCCGAGCTTGGCCGAATCATCTCTGCCAAACTCTGCGTCCCCGTTAGGGGCGATGGCAAATAGTTCACTGAAATCGTGTCGGGTAAATGACGTCGACGGCATGCAATACATATCCGTAGGACCATACCGGTTGTAGAAAAAATGATGAACATGTCCTGCAAAAAGCGCTTCTGTTTCTATTTCTGCAATAAGTGCCAACAGCCGTGAACGACCCGGTTCGTCTATGTTGTCGTAATGTGGCTGTTCGTCTGTGGACACAAGATACGGGGGGTAGTGGATAAACAGAAATGATCTTTTTCCGGCAATTTTTCTTGATTGCTGCTCTAACCATTGCCATTGATCGTGTTCTTCTTGAAGCCCACTGTTGATCACGGATGAGTTCAGAAGAATGAAATGAATACCCTGTTGTTTGAACGATCCGTAAGTATTGCCAAATTTGTTTTTGTATTTTTCAATAAATGAGTCGCAGACATTGGGCGCTGGTGCGTTAGCAATTGGTTTGTCGCCAATATCGTGATTGCCCGGAATGTAGTGTATGGGGCAAGGCAACTGCTGAAACAGTTGTAGTGCCTGATCGCAAACCTCAGCATAGTTTGGTAAAGCGGGAAATGGCCGAACCATATCCCCTACATGGATGACAAATTTCGGGTTTAGCTCGATTAACTCAGCGACTACCCTATGAGCACGTTGATTGGCCTTCAGTAAAACCTGATAGGGAGCTGTTTCAACACCATCATTCGGCATGAGGTGCGTATCTGCGATTACCGCAAAGGTAAATAGAGGGCTTGAGGAATTCATCATAGTGTCAAGATTTGATGCATGAGTTGGGCGGATCACTTACATTCAGAACTCGAAAGTTAACGGGACAGCGCTTCTGAAGGAGTGGTTTTTATAAAAAACTATACGATAGTATAGATCTTTTGTGGAAAGCATTTCCATTCGCTAAAAGTATGCAGTTGTTGATTTCACAGATTTCGAAAAAAGCCGTACACTCCCTATTCATTCTCTAGAGCGGACGTTTGGTTTCCGTCATCGTCGGTCTGGGAGTAGCCGAATTTCCATCCCGTGTTTCTAAACGTTAGCGCTCTAATGAATAGTCGTTTTGATCGTAACAGGGAATTGTTTGCCAATGATCGATATTGAAATCCAAGAAGAATCATTATTGAAAAGCGCCAAAATTGCTGCTGAGTCTTTGCGCAGGAGAGCGCTTGAGAGTGCTATCACTTTAGATAGGTTTGCAGGTGATACACCTGATCCAGCAACTGGCCCTGCAAAAGAATTACTGCGTAGAGCTGTTGACGATGCAGGGATGTTAGTCACTGAGGCTACTAGGGCGGCCAAGGAGCTGCTCGCTCTAGCTGCTGAGTTGGCTGCAAATCATAAAGATTCATTAATGATTAAAGCTATTAGTGATGCAGAGGAGGCAGAGGCTTCATTCGTAAAAGCTGCTGAGATAGTTGAGTTTCAAAAAGAAATATTGTTGATGAAAGCGAATATTGCTGCAGAAGCTTTGCAGAGCAAGGCGGTTGATGATGCTATAGATTTAGTTGATCTTGCGGGTAGTATTCCTCGTGCGACACATGGCGTACCAAAAACATTACTGGATAATGCTACTGAGAATGCTAAGTCGTTGCTCAAAGAGGCGTCTGAGGATGCAGAGTCATTACTCGCAACGGCTGCTGAGACTGCAAAGTCTTTACTTTCGAGAGACAAACAGATTGAAGAGGAATTATTAAGATTAAGAAAGCTTGCATCTGTTGCGATACTAGCGGGAGGCATAGCTCATGATTTTAATAATATCCTTACTGGTGTGTTTGGTAATCTTGAAATGGCTAAACGAAAATTACCACCTGATCATGCAGCCTACCGATATATTCAAACTGCAAATAAATCAATGGATAGAGCAACTAGTCTAACAACCCAACTACTGACCTTTGCAAAAGGTGGTGAGCCATTATTTGAGACTATAGACATTAAACCAATTATTAATGATTCAATAATGTTCTCACTTAGTGAGTCTAGTGTTAAAACTACAACGACGATACAACAAGATTTATGGATGCTTACTGCAGATAAAGGACAGATATCGCAAGCTGTAACTAATCTGATAATGAACGCCGATCAAGCCATGCCTGCTGGTGGCACTTTGACAATAGAGGCAATGAACATTGATGATTTTGCTGATGGCGGTAAGCTCCGTTTTTCGGGAGAATTCGTCTGTTTCAAAATTAGTGATGACGGAGTGGGTATTTCTGAAGAACAACTAAAGAATATCTTTGATCCATATTTTACAACCAAGCAATTTGGAAGTGGACTAGGATTAGCCACGACACATAGTATTATTGCAAAACACAATGGTCATATCAGCGTGAAATCTGAACTAGGTAAAGGCACAACATTCAGTATCTACCTTCCAGCAAAATCAGATGCCAAGACACAGAATAAGGTACTTCTAAATAACACAATAAATACAATAGCGTATCCAGTAAAACTCTTATTGATGGATGATGATGAAGCGGTTCTGGATATATCATCTAGCATGCTAGAGACTTTAGGATATTCAGTTGAAACATCCTTTAATGGAAAGCAGGCTTTAGAAAAATATATTGAAGCTAATAATCGCGGCAAACCTTTTGATATTGTCATTCTGGATTTAACTATTCCCGGCGGCATGGGTGGTGAAGAGGCTATGAAGGCGTTACTTGACATTAATCCACAAGTTAAAGCGATTGTTTCAAGTGGATATTCCACCAGTAAGGTTCTGTCCAATTTTACTGAGTATGGGTTCAAGGGTAGACTTGTTAAACCGTTCCGGATGAAAAATTTGGAAACTGAAATATTAAAAATACTGAATTGAAAAAGCGATTTCAAAGAGATGTCGTTCTTTAAGCACGTCGACTGTTTGTGGCGGCCAAACAGAAACGTGTGGATAGCGATCAGGGAGTGGGTTTTCCATTAGCCTCGCTTGTCCTCGGTACCAGATTTGAGTCGTCCGTTTTAAACTTCACTGCCAATAGCTATCTGGAGCTCTCCCCCAATCGTTTTGCACGCAGGAATACACAGCTGATTCGTCGAAAGGGTATCGAGCTTCTATGTCAGGTGTTAGCGTTATGCCAATACCGGGGGCTGTTGGCCTAATTAATTGGCCTGCTTCTATCTGACTCTGATCACCTTTCATCTCTTGGCCAAGTGGGAAGTCGAGCATAGGGTATTCAACGAGCTGGCCGCCAGCAGCGAAGGCTGCGTGATAGTTTGACATGATTGCCACAGCGCCACCCCAGGCATGAACAACGACCCCAGTAGTTGTAGTTTTTGCTGCTTCAAAAATTTGCATTACCGCAGTTATCCCACCGATAACAGATGCATCGGGTTGAACAAATTCGTAGATATCATCGTTGATTCGATTGATCATCTCCTTAGGAGTGGTAATGATCTCACCACCGCAAATCTTGATATCAACGCGGGATCGAAGTTCCTTAAAGCCTTCAGGGCAATCGGGTCCAACGGCTTCCTCCAGAAACAGAATAGCTTGCTTGCTTAATGCGCGAACCTGCTCGATATAAAGAACTACATCATCAACCGCCTGTGGAGGGTCAGCCAGGTTTTGACACATATCGATACCGATACTGATACCGCGACGTCCCGCTTCTTCGAGTATCCAGGCCGTGCGCTGAATATCCGTTTTTTTCGCCCGTATCTTATACTGCACTATGCCTAAAGAGTCGAGTAAATCCAGCTCACTCATGAACTGCTCTTTCGTGTCGCAGCAACCCCCACTGCCATACACCGGTATTGATTCGGCCTGCGAACGTCCGAATAGCTTATAAGCAGGCATGCCTTGGCTTTTGGCTTTCGCGTCAACCAATGCTATTTCATAAGCACTAGTGACATGTCGGGCAGCGCCCTCCAATGACCAATAGTCGCAAACACTGCACAGGTCCCGTACTCTGGCCGCAATGTCAAAACCGTCTTTACCGATCAAGTAAGGCTTGGTTAGATCGACAATGGATTCGAATACTTTTGGCGCAAATACCGCCATATAGCCTTCACCAACTCCCGTGACTCCGTTGTCCAACGTCACCTCAACCATGCCCACCGTGCGTTTTGGACCATTGGGAAAACACACCTTTATTTCAGGTTCAGCCGAGTTGGCGTAAGGAGAGCTTAGTAGTACGCAGCGAATGCTTTCAATGGCGGCCATTAGTTCATTCCCAACCTTTCACGAATCCACGATCCCCAGCCACTACGCCAAGTTCTTCGCGCATGTGTGTGCACGATTGTTCAAACGCATCGATATGTTGCGCAAGCTTTAAGTGTTCAGCGCAGAGCGGTGCTGAGCCATCATTCAACAGATTGTCGAGCTCAAACGGATCGGCATGCAGCTCATAGGCCTCTTCGCCATTGTCTGGATCTTGT
>JBLHWG010000056.1:0-19205 GCA_047629055.1 Halioglobus sp. | reverse complement strand
CCCATGGCGCGTGGTAGTAGCCGCCAAAAGTCGTCATGCGTTAAACCCATCTCCCGGCTGTAGGCAATTTCCGGATGACTCACGCCAATCAGCCCCCCGCCACGGGTGGCCAAATGGCTAGCACATCGTCTTTCTTCAACGCACCACGCTGGTCTCGGTCAGTCTCACAGTGAAAAATACCGTTTACCAATACCAGGTGGGCTAATTTCCTAGGCACTCGATATTCGTCAATGATGTCATTCAGCGAAGCATCATGTGCCACGTCAATTTCCACGATATTCTTGACAGCACCCGCAGGTAAAAGGTCTTGTAAGGTAGCGAAGAGCTTGAACTTAATTTTCATGATCGAGGAATTATGCTCTCTAACGGAGCGTCTGCTTAACGGCACCCAAGTCGGCATGCTGGCGCTGTGCACTAGCCAAATACGCTTCGGAAATACGATTGGGCTCTTTCATCAATTTGTCCTTCCAATCACCTAACGAAGCTCCAGTTTGAATTAGTCCGCGCATGACACCCACGTGCTGTGTCATTCCCAGGCTGCTCGCCCCAACCAGGACATCACCTTTGAACTGAAGGTTGAGATATTTGTAGTTCGGGATATCAGACATTTCTGCCTCTTCCCCGCCTTCAACACCCATCCACATACCAAAAGAGGTAGAGATAAGACCGACCGTATCCAGAACGTTCATATTTACGTTACCCGGATGTGGCGTCTTATGTCCGTGAACCATGTTCTGTGCTGCCAACTTGCCATGCTCAACCGCTGTGGGCTGAATGGCCTGAACGTAGTATTCGCCGGTGGATAGATCCTTGCCCTGTGCAACATCGCCAGCTGCGTAAACATCAGCGGCGCTTGTCTGCATGAAGTCATCGACAACGATACCCATGTCTACCTTGATGCCGCTACCTTCGAGGAATGCAGTGTTCGAGCGTACGCCTGTCGCACAGATGACTACATCAGCTGGCAGACTCTCACCGCTTTCAGTTTTCACAAGCAACGGATCGTCACCATCAACTTCTGAAATTTCAATCACTTTAGTGGAGGTCAGCACCTTAATGCCTTTGGCCACACACCAATCCTTGATCATAGTGCCCATCACCTCATTAGTCATTCGGGACACCATACGATTTTCCATTTCAATGACGGTGAGCTCAACGCCGCGAGCAGCTAACGCTTCGAGGATGATACAACCGATAAAACCTGCCCCCATTAATATGACTTTTGAGCCTTTCTGGGTGCCGTCTACAATTTTGTGTGCGTCACGAAGTGACCAGCAGTTGTGAACACTGTCAAGATCTATCCCGGGAATAGGTGGCCGAGTAGCTGTGGCGCCAGAGGCAATCAGAAGCTTGTCATAATCCAGCGTTTCGCCACCGAGCAATGTGATGCACTTGGCTGCGGTGTCGACGGAACCGGCTCTCCCTTGCTTCAGTGTGATGCCCTTTTTATCGAAATGGCCATCATTCTTGCGTAAGTACGTACCTTCTGCTGTGATATTGTCTGCCAGATAGTACGGCAACGCCATGCGCGAATAAGGTGGGACGTCCTCTGCCACCAGCATGGTGACTTGCCCAGATGGGTCATATTTACGTAAATGCTCTGCTGCATTTACTCCCGCAGGGCCTGCGCCGATGATCACGTAATGCATAGCCATTTCCTGAATTCGTTGTCGTCAATCAATCGCTCTATCCTCGCACGAGTAGTGCTGATAGGCATAACTTTAAGTACGTTAAAGACAACTCGGGCGCAATCTAGTTGCGCCCGAGTAATTTATTAAGCCTTGAACAAGGCCCGCCAACCCGGCGAGCTTCGTTCGTCGCTGAACTAGCTTGGCAGTGAAAATTTCTGACGAGTCTCGTCAGTCATCGAACCGTCAGCACCGTAACCACGAAGCTCGTAGTACTCAGGAAGCATCTTCAGAAGGTCTGAGGTACGGCCCTTTGCTGGTCCGGAATTCGCACCTTCATTTAACAGCCGAGCAGGAAGCGTGTCATCAGCACCGGTTATACCAGCTTTTTCATTGAAATCTCTTTCAAGATTCCAGATACGCTCACCCACCTCCATCATGCGCTCTGTAGACCAGTCGCCTTCACAGGCAGCGTCTACTTGAGGAGCGATGTCATCCATTGTCCACGCAAAGGTTGTGAAAACACACAGGCCTGCAGAATCGACCGCCGCCGTGGCATCCTGGAAAGCCTTGACCAGACCCGGCTTACCATCCGACTCCAGAGGATCAGTTTTCTCAGGAATACCCAGAATCTCTGATGCCACCGTGTAGCCACGTAAGTGACAAGCACCACGATTAGATGTGGCATAGGCCAGACCCATACCCTGGATACCGCGAGGATCGTAAGCCGGAAACTCCTGGCCTTTGACCGTCATGGACAACTCGGGTTTGCCGTATTTTTCACATAGACGCTTGGAGCCCAGAGCCAGGTCCTTTCCAAAACCTTCGCCTTTGGCCGTAACTTCTGCAGCCCAGCATAGTGCTTCAGCAGAACCAAACTTCAGTTCCATCCCACCAGTGTGTTCTGTGGTTATGACACCTGTCTCAAACAGTTCCATCGCAGCTGCAACAGTTGAACCTAAAGAGATTGGGTCCATGCCATCTTCGTTGCACAAGAAGTTAGCGTACGTGAGTGCATCGATATCATCGACACCCGTATCGGGGCCAAGAGCCCATGCTGCTTCATATTCCAGGCCACCTGAATTGATCCAGTATTCCGGCTTATCCTTGACGGAGAAGTGGGTACGGTCAATGGTGGAAATACGTCCGCAAGCAATGGTGCAGGAGAAACAAGCGCCGTTGGTAGTCAGGTTCGGCTTGCCGTCTGACTTCCGTGGAATGTGCATGGCTTCGCCACCTACATCATTGGCACCTTCGAACTGTGTTTCGGTCATGTTGCGAGTAGGGAGAGCACCTACTTCGTTGATGACGTTCATCAGTACTTGTGTGCCGTAAGCTGGCAGGCCCTGGCCAGTAACAGCATTTTCAGCCAGTACTTTTTTACCGTCCTTAACGACCTGCATGAAGCGCTTGGGATCCTCGATGCCACCCAAACCCTTTGTGCCACGGCAAACAACCGCCTTAAGATTTTTGGACGCCATGACGGTGCCAACACCTGATCGACCGGCTGCACGGTGAAGATCGTTAACAATTGCCGCGTACAAACAGCCTTCTTCAGCAGAACGACCAACACAGGCGATACGCACCTGCGGGTCTTGATGCTTTTGACGAAGTGCATGATCAGCAGCCCAGACTGACTGCCCCCAAAGATCGTCTGCAGGCATCAGTTTAGCGACGTCGTCTTCAATATGCAGGTAGACGGGAGTAGCAGCCTTGCCTTCGAAAATGACCATGTCCCAGCCAGCGAACTTGAGCTCAGCACCAAAAAAACCGCCAGAGTTTGAACAGGCAACGGTTCCGGTGAGTGGGCTTTTGCACACTACTGAGTAACGACCGCCAGTTGAAGCGATGGTGCCCGTGAGCGGGCCGGTAGTCATGATGAGTTTGTTATCAGGCCCTAGCGCGTCGCACGCTGGGTCAATTTCATCAACCAGATAACGAGTTCCCAGGCCACGCTGCCCCAAGTAGTCGTTTGCCCAATCCATGTTCAGGGCTTCTTCAGCCACTGTACCGTTGGTCAGGTTGACACGCAGTATTTTTCTAGTCCAACTCATAATTCGTCTCCTCAGGCGCCAGCCGCGTTGTCAGTCTTGGCAGCCCAGGCACGCATTTTGTCCAGACCGGTTGCGTTGGCATCGACGTAGGTGATCGCCTGTGTCGGGCAAGCCGAGACACATTCTGGATCGCCGCCACATAAGTCGCATTTAACGACCTTGCCTGTCGATGTGTTGTAGTTGATAGTGCCGAATGGGCAGGCAATGGTGCAGACTTTACAACCGACGCAAATATCGTCGAGTACGTCTTTAGATCCATTGGTAGGGTTCAGAACGATGGCATCCACCGGACAAGCCTGCATACACCAAGCTTCATCACACTGTGTACAGGTATAGGGTACAAAGCGCCCTTCATCATGGAAGCTGAACACTTTGATACGTGATCTGGCCGGATTGACCATGCCCTCGTTCTCTAACGAGCACGCTGACTCGCACTGCAGACATCCGGTGCACTTGCCCGGATCTATGTGCAGGGATTTCTGCATTCGTCTCTCTCCTTTCTTCGATGAGTAGTGGGTGAAGTTACCCAATGTTGGAATAATGGCTGACCCACGCCCTTCCATCTATGGGTAATGGGTACCAATTCGTCACCTCGCTTGTGACATACAGTATGAAATATAGAAGGAGAATGCAATTGCTAATACACCATCACGCAATCTCCCATGCATCAACATATCCTGTAAGTTCTGAACTCTTACCCCCAAATACAGAGGCCAGAATCATGTCAACGGACGCACGCAAGAATTCAATGACGGGCGCTGAAGCAATGGTCCGGATGCTCGAAGCCCACGACGTTCGCCATATTTTCGGTTTGTGTGGGGACACTACACTGCCTTTTTATGACGCGCTGTATCGTCTTGATCATAAAATCGAACACATCCTTACTCGCGATGAACGTTGTGCAGCCTACATGGCAGACGGCTATGCCCGCGTCACTAAAAAAGTCGGTGTCTGTGAAGGCCCTTCAGGCGGAGGAGCAACGTACATATTGCCAGGACTGGTCGAGGCCAATGAATCTTCCATTCCAATATTGGCCATCACCTCCGATGTTGGCACGCGATCTGGTGGGCACTACCCTCTTACCGAATTGGATCAGGAAGGCTTGATGCGGCCTCTGACAAAATTCAACACCAAAATCAATCACGCTGACGCCATTCCAGATACTGTCCGTACCGCCTTTCGAAAGATGACCACCGGCAGGCCTGGTTCTGCGCACTTAGCGTTACCCATTGATGTGCAACGCGGGACCGCAAACGCTGATGACATCTGGGCAAATCCAGCGCATTGCAATTATCCAGCCTATCCGTCAGGCCCTGATCCACAACAAATTGAAGCAGCATTAGATGCCATTCTTTCGGCAACATTTCCGATTGTAATCTGTGGTGGCGGCATCACTTTGGCAGGTGGCGAAGCTGAATTTCGTTTGTTTGTGGACTCACTGGACATTGCCGTTGCAACCACTATTTCCGGACAAGGGTGTCTAGAAGAAACGCATTCAAATTGCGTCGGTGTGGTCGGTTCAAACGGTGGCGTGCCTGCTACCAGAGATCTGGTCACACAAGCTGATCTTGTGGTGTTCATTGGATGCCGAGCAGGCTCTGTCACCACGGAATTGTGGCGCGTTCCGGCCAAGGGCACCCGCATCGTTCACATAGATTGCGATCCCGAAGTTATTACATCGTCCTATCAAACCGAAGTGGCTGTTGTCTCTGATGCACGCCTTGCCCTGTCGGCGCTCAATGCTGCCTTGGCCCATCGTGATGTGGGCACAGGTTTTAGCGGTGCCAAGCACGTGGCCGTGGCCAAGAAACAGAAATGGGACCTGTACCTACCGTTTGCACAGAGCCATGACTCTCCCATCAAGCCTGAGCGCACCATTGCAGCGCTACGCTCTGTATTGGATGACGACGCTATCATTGTGGGAGATCCAGGCACGCCCTGCCCTTATATATCTGCTTACTATGAGATTCGGACGACTGGCCGAACCTTGTTTTCCAACCGAGCACACGGCGCCTTGGGTTATGCGCTATCTGCTTCAATGGGTGCACATATCGGCGCTCCCGATAAAAAGATCGTCGCGCTAATGGGCGATGGTAGTTTCGGATTTACCTGTGGGGAGTTGGAAACAGTTGTTCGCAAAAAAATGCCTATCACCTTCATCGTTTTCTCTAACGCCGTCTTTGGATGGATTAAGGCGGGTCAGAAAACAGGCTTTGATGAACGTTATTACTCAGTTGACTTCAACAGAACCGATCATGCCGCGGTAGCTGAAGCTTTCGGGGTGAAGGCCTGGACCGTCAAAGACCCCGCCGATCTAGTACCTGTTCTGAAAAAGTCCGTTGCTCATGATGGCCCCACATTAATTGATATTATCAGTCAGCCTTTGAATGAGGCCAACGCGCCTGTTAGTGAATGGATTGCTTAATATGAGTCTTCATGTCATTCGACAGATCCGCGTACACACCGTCAGCATCCCTGCCAAGACGGTTCATTCCCATGGCAGTGGCGATGTAGGTGGAATTAACTCTGTAATACTGGAAGTTGTTACGGATACTGGAATCACCGGCTGGGGTGAAGCGTCTCCCTGGCCTGTTTTTACCGGCACCGCTGAAGGCAACGCAGCAGCCTTACATGTTCATTTGCGCCCACATCTCATCGGCCAGGATCCGGTGCTAGTGGAAAAACATTTGAACACGGCAGGCAAAGTCTTGGTCGGGCATAACGAGGCCAAGTGCGCTTTAGAAACAGCACTGCTCGACATCACCGGCCAGATTTACGGCCTGTCGATAAGTGAGCTGGTCGGAGGTCGCCAACGCGATGATATGGCCATGAGTTTTTCCGTGGCTAATGGTGATTTTGACAAAGACTTAGAAGATATCGCTGAGCTTTGGGCAGATGGTGTACGGCTGTTCAAACTGAAGACCGGCTTTTCCGAGCATTCATTCGACGTATTACGCCTAGAAAAACTGCGCGATATTTATGGAGACGATATCAGTCTGCGGGTGGACTACAACCAGGGCCTACCCGCCTACGATGCATTGCGTCGGCTACGCGATATAGAGGTATTTAAACCCGCCTTTGTGGAGCAACCCGTAAAGATGCACGAACGCCAAGCGTTGGCTGACATCACACGCGCCATTGATACGCCGATTATGGCTGACGAATCCGTTTTTGATCCTAGAGAAGCTATGGACGGTGCGCACATGGGTATCGCCAATATCTTTTCTTTAAAGATCATGAAATCGGGCGGCATTCGACGGGCACTTGAGGTAGCAGCGATTGCACGTGCAGCAGGCATCGAGGTGTACGGCGGCTGCATGTTTGAAACCGGCATTGCCCATGCCGCTGGTAGTCATTTGATGGCAGCAGTACCTGATCTGTTATTGGGTTGTGAATTCTACATGTCGACTTATTACATACAGGAAGACATTCTGACAACACCCTTTCCTGTTAAAAACGGTCGGGTGTACGTACCGAAAGGGCCTGGTCTTGGTGTTAAAGTCGATACGGATCTGCTGGCGAGATATCGTGTGAGTTTAATTGAGTGATCAGAAAAGGCACAACAGTGATTCGCCCACGGCATTACACATTTTGCTAACGTTCGAGACGAACTTACCTCACAGCCCACACCTCGATATTCTGACCCTATCACTCGTACCGTCAAGCCATTTTCCATAAACTCCACGCTCACCACCAACACACAGTCAGCATATTCCCATGCCAGGACTTATCTCGCTGGCAGTTGCCTACGTGCTGTCACAGTTCTACCGCTCCTTTCTAGCAGTATTAACCCCCCAGCTAACTGCAGAGCTAGGCGCCGACAAAGCTGATTTGTCACTAGCATCCGGTTTGTGGTTCATAACGTTCGGCTTGATGCAATTCGTGGTCGGTGTTTGCCTGGATCGCTATGGCCCTCGCCGCACCGCTGGCATCATCTTTGGACTCGCTGGAACAAGCGGAGCCATCGTCTTTACTACTGCTCAGTCACCTACCGCTATCATCATCGCCATGAGCCTGTTTGGTGTTGCTTGCTCACCTGTTCTCATGGCCACACTGTTCATTTTCGCCAGGCGCTTCGACATGCGTCAATTCGCCATAATGACATCCTCATTCGTCGCTTTCGGAAATCTGGGCAATGTTATCGGCGCCAGCCCTTTGGCAACAGCAGTAGACATCTTTGGTTGGCGTACCGTGATGGCAGGGCTGGGTGTATTAACGTTCATCATGTCGGTAATCATTCATAAATTTCTGAAGGACCCTGAAACAGAGCCTTCAACGGGTCTTGGCTGGTCTGGCTACATCACTCTGCTCAAATCCCGAGTGCTGTGGGCCATCCTTCTAATGACCTTATTTTGTTATGCACCAGTGGCAGGAATCCGCGGCCTATGGGCTGGGCCGTATCTCACGGATCTCTTCGGCGCCGGCAGTTTGCAAATAGGCCAGGTTACGTTCTGGATGGCCATGGCAATGATAGTAGGTAGCCTGGCCTACGGACCTCTGGACAGAGTCTTCAACAGCCGTAAATGGGTCGTCTTCACGGGCAACGCCATCGTGTTTTGTGTACTCGCGTATTTTGTTCTAAACCCGCTACCTAGCTTGGGAATGGTCACGGCATTATTCATAACGCTTGGCATCTGTGGTACTAGCTACGGCGTGTTAATGGCCCATGGGCGTACGTTTTTACCCGATCATCTGATTGGACGAGGAGTCACCTTAATGAATTTCGGCTCGATATTCGGAGTAGGACTCATGCAATTTGTAACCGGTGGAATTGTCAGTGGACAGACTGATCCGGCCTCGCCCGCTACTTACCAGATCCTGTTTGGTACTTATGCGGCCGTTGTTTTGGTAGCGCTACTCGTCTACGTGACATCTAAGGATTCTCCACCGAAGAAAGAAGTGTCTTCCTAAGGGCTGACGCCGGCGCTAAGTTTGGGCTAAGTTTGGGTCCATACACTGTCTCCAACAGCACAGATGCTGCATTTTATTTCAACTGGAGATACACCATGATTAATTCTACAAACACAGTAAACATCGACGGCACACGCATACCAGAAGTCGATCTAAAGGCCTTCTTTTCTGGCAGTTCAGATGACACCTTCACACGTTGGGTAGTGCGACCACTCGCGCTATTAACAGCTGTTGCTTTTGGTTTCGCGATTTTCCTGGCCAGCGCATTCCTTACAATGCTTGCGCTAGCCTTCCTGCCGATATTGGCAGTCAGCGTTTGGGCTATGAAAACCAAGTTCAAACGCGATGGCTCTGAGTCCCCTGTTATTATCGAAGCTTCAGAGAAGGTAGACTCACAGCCAGCCGCTTAATCTGGCAAATCTCAAAAGGTAAATGTCACGCAATGCGAATACTGCTTGTCGAAGACGATCCGCAAATCGGTGCAGCCATTGTCAGTGCGCTTGACGACGCTGGCATGGCTGCCGGCTGGGTTACTGATGGCAATGCGGCTTTATCAAGTGTAGAGGCAGGATCATTCGAGCTCATCCTTCTTGACATTGGATTACCCAAAAAAGATGGACTTAGTGTATTGCGATCACTTCGGCAAAACCACATAAGCATTCCCGTCATTATGATCACTGCCCGCGATAGAGTTCAAGATCGTATTGCCAGCCTGGATTTAGGTGCTGATGATTATCTAGTCAAACCGTTTATGATCGATGAATTAATGGCACGCATACGCGCCGTGATTTGTCGTCATGCAGGTGGAGCCTTGCCAAACTTGTCTAACAAAGACTTTACAATCGAGCCAGTCAGTAAATCCACTTCATACAGGCAACTACCTCTTGAATTGAGCGCAAAGGAATACCGTTTTTTGCACTCACTATTTTTAGCACCAGGTCGCATTTACTCCCGCGATGAGCTCGAAGAAAAAGTCTACGGTTAGGAAGAGAAAGTAAACAGTAACGCCATCAAATTTTTAATACATAGCTTAAGATAGAAGACAGACAAAGGCGCTATTAAAAACGTGCGTGGTCTTGGCTGGATGGTACTCAAAGCATGATCGAATTGTGGAGCCGTTCTAAAGCAAAATGGAAGAGCAGCAAAAACCCGAGCTATTTCTCAAAAGCACGGCGTCAACATGACTCTAGCTTTAAACAGTGCAAAAAACACCGCAATACCGCTCCTGATTTTGTCACTTCTAGCACCGGCATTAGTGTTTTTGGTGGTTCGGCATAGCTTCAAACCCCTTGTGGTTATCTCAAAGAAAATATCAGGAACCAATTCCCTAACTCTTGATATTGAAAGTAAGGAAGACATCCCTGAAGAAATACTCCCATTCGTTTCCTCCATTGAATTATTACTTCAAAAAAATGAATCGTACAACCGACAGCAACAAAGATTCATAGTGGATGCTGCACATGAACTTAGAACACCCATTACAGCACTGTCTCTCGAGGTAGAGAACGTTCAGAAAGCTGTAGATGAAACAACAAAAAAAACACGTCTCAACTTGTTAGCACTGGGCATACAAAGGCTAAACCGATTAGTAAACCAGCTTCTCGATTTGGCTCGGTCTCAGACCAGCGAAGTCAGCAGTAGTGAAGTTGTCAGTTTGAATGAACTGGTAAAATATCAAGTGGCTGACCTATACGTTATGGCATATGACAAAGGCATCGACTTAGTCGTGGGAAGAAACGAGGACGTTTTTCTGCATGATTCTAATCATCAATTACAACATCTTGTGAGAAACGCTTTATCAAATACCATAAAACTCCCTCCCAACAGCGGCCAAGTAACTAGCAAAATCACAGAACAGGATAGTAACGGTAGCTTCTGCGTTATAGACGAAGGACCCAGTGTGCCAGCTGATCAACTCGAAAAACTGCACATCCCGTTCTACCGATCCACTGATCAAGCCACTGGATTTGCTGCTGGTTTGGGGCTAGCAATTTGCCATGAAATCGCCGTTCAAATGAAAGGTAAAATGCGCCTTGAAAATGTAGACCCAATGGGATTTAAGTTTTCATACTCCCAAACCACAACATCAGAACCTCTGATTCAGAATCATTAAATTCTAACAGGATTCAATTCTGGCTTCTTGCGATCTATCCCCGACAACTTGCATCCAAACGTTCACGCAAATGTTTCCAAACTGCTCAACAGTGGTCTCAACAGGTTAGTGAGCCTCTTCCCAACTATTACCAATTCCCACATCGACTTCTAAAGGCACTTTAAGCGTGGCGGCTTCAATCATAATTCGCTGAACCTGTTCACCCACAGATTCAAGATCTCCTGCTTTAACCTCAAGCACCAGCTCATCGTGCACTTGCATGATAATGCGAGCATCGATGTTGTCAGCTGTTAACCAATTATCAACCGATATCATCGCGCGTTTGATTATGTCGGCCGCCGTACCTTGCATGGGTGCGTTGATAGCTGTGCGTTCTGCGTAGTTTCGCATCTGGGCATTGCGAGCATTGATGTCCGGCAAATACAACCGTCGACCAAACACGGTTTCAACAAAGCCTTGCTCTTTTGCCAGCGCACGCGTGTCATCCATATAGGCTTTCACACCTGGGTAACGTTCGAAGTACAGATTAATGTACTGCTGAGCCTCACCGCGACTAATATCCAATTGCTTGGCCAAGCCAAACGCCGACATACCGTAAATCAGTCCAAAGTTAATGGCTTTAGCTGAACGACGTTGATCGGAATCGACAGCATCTAACGGTACACCGAATACTTCAGAAGCTGTCGCCTTATGCACATCCATTGATTGTTCGAAGGCGGTAACCAAACCAACATCACTAGACAAGTGCGCCATGATGCGAAGTTCTATTTGCGAGTAATCTGCTGCCAGTAACCTATAACCAGGCTCTGCGATAAACGCTTCGCGAATTCGTCGCCCTTCTTCAGTTCTAACCGGTATGTTCTGCAAATTAGGATCAGTACTGGATAAACGACCCGTTGAAGCTATGGCTTGGTTGTAAGAGGTATGTACACGATTAGTAGCAGGGTTAATTTGTAAGGGGAGCTTTTCAATGTACGTAGACATCAGCTTAGTCAAACTGCGATGTTGCAAAATCAATCGCGGCAACGGGTAATCAATAGCCAATTGTTCCAAGACATCTTCTGCCGTCGAGGGCTGACCCTTTGGCGTTTTACGAATGACTGGAAACTGCTTTTCTTCGAAAAATATCTCACCAATCTGCTTGGGTGAACCTAAATTGAACTCTCGCCCGGCATCCTCAACCGCTTCTGCTTTCACTCGCGCTATTGTTGTTGCAATCGTAGCACCTTGTTTTTCGAGCATCTGTGCATCTATACGCACACCGGCATATTCAATGTGCGAGAGCGCATGCAATGAGGGCAGCTCCACATCAAGATACAAGGCCTTTAACGTAGGTTCTGCTTCAAGCATAGGCCAGAGGGCCTTGTGTAAACGCAATGTGATATCTGCATCTTCAGCAGCGTAGGGGCTGGCGACATCAATTTCAATCTGATTAAACGTGAGTTGCTTTTTACCCTTACCGGCAACATCTTCAAACTTGATCGTAGTAACGCCTAGATATTTGCTCGCTAACGCATCCATATTGTGACGCGTTGCAGTGCTGTTAATCACATACGATTCAAGCATCGTATCGTGCGCCACGTTGACAAGCTCAACGCCGTGATTGCGCAGCACATTGATATCGTACTTAATATGTTGCCCGACAAGGTTTCGCTTGTCACCTTCCAGTAAGGGTTTAAGTCTATCCAGTACTTCCTGACGGTCCAACTGCTCCGGTGCACCATCGTAGTCATGCGTCAATGGCACATAGGCTGCCTTGCCATCATCAATAGCAAATGAGACGCCCACCACCTCGGCTTTCATATAATCAAGGCTGGTAGTTTCAGTGTCGAAAGCAAACAGTTCGGCTTTCTCGAGTTTCTCAATCCACTCGTCCAGCGCAGCAAGCGTTGTGATGGTCTCGTAATCGCGGTTGACAGAATCAGCTTTGGCAGCACTCTGCGGTGCGGCACCATCACGTGTGGCACCATCGTCGTTACCTGAAGAAGCTCCTCCGACCTTAGCGGCACCAACCGGAGCAGCACCAACCCTTTTTCCGAGAGGAGATAGGCCTTCAGCGAGTTCGTGGCTCCAGGTTTTGAATTCGAGTTCGTTGTAGAGTTCAGCCAGTCCTTCGCGGTCTGGCTCTCCCATGGCTAGCTCACTCAGCGGTTTGGGCAATACAACTTCGAGGCGGATGGTGGCTAGATCCTGAGACATAGGGAGATGAGCAATGGCATCCCGCAGTTTCTCACCTATTTTGCCTTTAACAGAATCTGCATTTTCGATCACCCCTTCTAGGGTCTCGTGGACTGCAAGCCACTTCACAGCAGTCTTAGGCCCACAGCTCGGTACACCGGGGATGTTATCTGAGGTATCCCCAACGAGTGTCAGGTAATCGATTATCTGAGATGGCTTTACACCGAATTTATCCACAACGCCTTGCACGTCCATGATGGTGTTGTTCATGGTGTTTACCAGCGTGACGTGCTCATTGACTAGCTGAGCCATATCCTTGTCGCCTGTGGATATCACGGTGTTCAACCCAGCGGCGGTAGCTTGAACCGATAAAGTCCCTATGACGTCGTCCGCCTCCACGCCTTCAATAATCACCAATGGGAATCCCATTTTTTCTACCACCGAGTACAGCGGCTTAATCTGGGTTCGCATATCATCGGGCATACTGGCGCGGTTCGCCTTATACTCAGCGTAGATATCATCTCGAAAGGTCTTACCGCTGGCATCGAAGACAACAACCATTACTTCCGGTTGGTAATCGCTTACTAAGCGTCGCAACATATTGACCACACCATATATAGCGCCAGTAGGCTGGCCTTTTGCATTGGTTAATGGCGGCATGGCGTGAAACGCCCGATAAAGGTATGCAGATCCATCCACCAGTACAACAGGACGGTTGGCAGCTTCTTCGATTTTGGCGCTGGACATAAGAAATACCTGACAGGGTAGTGTCGCTAGTGTACCTAACCCGTGCCCTGGCAACCTGCCAAAGACAGTCATTACGCATATCAAATAGGAAGAGTCGATGAGACAGCTACCCACTCACAATCAGATGCGCCGCGATGCCCGTAACAAAGCCTTGACTCGTGACTCTTGGAAAATCTTCCAAATCATGTCCGAGTTTGTTGAAGGCTTTCAACAATTGTCAGATCTGAGCCCATCTGTAAGCATTTTCGGTTCTGCCCGCTTCAAACCTGATCACCCGTATTATGAGGTTAGCGAGGAAATCAGCCGATTGCTCTCCGACTCTGGCTTTGCTGTCGTTAGTGGCGGTGGTCCGGGTGTCATGGAAGCTGCCAACAAGGGAGCCTTTGCCGGGAAATCGGCAAGTGTTGGTCTGAACATCAGATTGCCGAACGAGCAATCCGGCAACCCTTATCAAGACATCAGCCTAAATTTTAAATATTTCTTCGCGAGGAAAGTCATGTTCGTTAAGTACGCCTCGGCCTATGTAGTCATGCCCGGTGGATTCGGTACTCTGGACGAAATGGCGGAGATTCTGACGCTGGTCCAAACCGGCAAAACCAAACGCATCCCGATAATTCTATTCGGCAGCGACTTCTGGTCAGGGTTTCTAAAATGGTGTGAGACAACGTTGGTGACAGTCGGCACGATCAACGCTGATGACATGAACCTAATTCAGGTCACCGATGATCCTCAGTTTGTAGTGGATACCATTTTTGATTTCTGCGAAGGTGTGGATATTGATCAAATTATTGAAGACTCACAGCTCATGATGGACCTGTAGACTTTCGAACAACAGAACCCAACACTAGGGGCTCACGTCAAAATTAATTCACATTTTGACGCGAGTACTAAGATCCCGTAACAATCAATACGGCACGTGCTTTTTTATTTTTCGCCTGAATGGAATGTTGGCGATCGGCCAGGTACCTCACAGTGTCCCCTCTATTGATGGTCTCTGACACGCCGTCTGTCGTGACGATTAAGGTGCCCGAAAATACCGTAAGGTTTTCAATACAGCCCGAACGGTGTGGTTCGCTGGAAAGTAGGGCGTTGGCCTCAAATTCCAGATCATAAATCTCGGTATCTCCCACGCTTTCCGGCGCACTAAGGATGCGTATTTTGCACCCTTCGCCTTGTGACAGAATGACGGGAGTTTGCTCAGCACGAATAATTTCTCTAATAGGGCTGCGTTCGTTCGGCCCGCCATCAAGAAGCCCTGCAAAATCCACATTGAGTGCCTTTGTCAGATTCCACAGACTGGCCACAGTGGGACTACTCTCGCAGCGCTCAATTTGTGACAGCATTGACTTTGAAACACCTGATAGATTAGCCAAAGCCTCAAGACTCAAGCTGCGCTCCTGGCGAGCCTGCTTCAGCCGGCTGGCTAGCCGTTTCGTGATCTCATCCTTAGCCATGTATGTGCGTAGTTCCGCGTGTTGATTTTTTGTGCATTGTGTCGATTGAGATTACCTGAGAGAGGTCCAATCCAAAACAACTTTACCGCTGGAACCGCCAAGCATATCTGCAAATCCTCGCTCGTAGTCACATGCAGAGTATCGATGGGTAATGACTTTCGATACATCCAATCCGTTTTGTAACATCGCAATCATCTTGTACCAGGTTTCAAAAATCTCGCGACCATATACCCCTTTCAGGTTAATCGCTTTGAATACAATGCGAGACCAATCAACAGGGCTTTTTCCTGGTGGGATGCCTAACATGGCAATGCGACCACCCATGACCATGGCCTCTACCATCTGATCCAGAGCCATTTGGTTTCCCGACATCTCCATACCGACATCAAACCCCTCTTTAAGTCCGAGCTTATCCATCACATCTCGCAAGTCTTCCACGGCAACATTAACGGGTACAACATCGGCTACTTGTACGGCAAGAGCGAGTCGTTGTGGATTCACATCGGTAATGACAACGTGTCGCGCACCAGCATGACGCGCCACAGCAGCTGCCATGATGCCAATGGGGCCTGCGCCTGTTATCAACACATCTTCACTCACCAGATCAAAACTCAGCGCGGTGTGAACGGCATTTCCCAAGGGATCCATAATGGCGCCAATCTCGTCGCTTATGTCATCGGGGAGCGGTACCACGTTAAACGCTTGCAGACGTAAGTATTCCGCAAAGGCGCCTGGTTCGTTGACACCTATACCACGTGTATCCGGATCCAGATGCAATTTCCCCGCTCGGGACTGTCTGGACACCTTGCCCACAAGGTGTCCCTCCCCAGTGACACGCTGACCGATATTTAATCCTGAAACAGTGCTACCTAGTTCGACAATTTCACCGGCGAACTCATGTCCCGTAATTAACGGCACGGGCACTGTTTTCGAGGCCCACTCGTCCCATTTCCAGATATGAATATCGGTGCCGCAGATCCCTGTTTTATTAATTCTAATTAATACGTCTTCAGGGCCTATTTCCGGAACTGCCGCCTCCTGCAACCACAAACCTTCCTCTGGGTGAGCCTTGACCAGCGCTTGCATAGATTTTTTCAAAACAGCATTCACGTCAGCACTCCCGTATCCTGCCCTACTTCCTCAAAAGCTGCTAATGCGCAATCAAGATCATTAATGGTTAGATCTGCACTCATTTGGGTTCTAATCCGTGCAGACCCTTTGGGCACCACCGGAAAGAAAAAAGCTGACACATACACGCCTTTTTCATATAGGCGATTGGCAACCTCCTGAGCCAGTTTTGCATCCCCCAACAGAATCGGAATAATGGGATGCTCACCGGAGTTCAAAGTAAAACCTAAATTCGTCAATCCTTTGCGCCAATACACTGTATTTTCAAACAAGCGGTTGCGAAGATCGTCGCCATTTTCCACCAGACGGAGCGCTTCAATGGAAGCGGCCACAACACTCGGAGGTAATGCATTGGAAAATAGATAAGGACGGGCGCGCTGGCGTAGCAAGTCAATAATGGACTGACTACCTGCAATATACCCACCTATTGCACCACCAAGTGCTTTGCCCAACGTGCCAGTAAGAATATCAACCTTGTGGTTAACACCTAAATGAGCTGCAGTACCCATGCCCTTAGGCCCCATAAAACCTGTTGCATGGCAATCATCTACCATGACCAATGCGTCATACTGCTCTGCGAGAGCTGTTATTGCGGGTAGGTTTGCCAAATACCCATCCATCGAAAAAACACCATCAGTAGCAATCATGATGAAGCGTGCGCCAGCCTCTCGAGCCGTCTTCAATTGGCGCTCTAAATCTTTCAAATCCGAGTTTTCATAACGGTATCGATTCGCTTTGCACAAACGAATACCATCGATGATTGAGGCATGATTCAAAGAGTCAGAAATAATCGCGTCTTCAGGGCCTAACAGGGCTTCAAATAAACCGCCATTAGCATCAAAACAAGCAGCGAACAGTATCGCGTCATCCTTATCGAGAAATGCTGCCAGTTGACGCTCGAGTGTTTCATGGAGCTCGTGTGTCCCGCAAATGAAACGCACACTGGCCATGCCGTATCCGAATTCGTCCATGGCCGATTTTGCAGCATTAATCAATACCGGGTGGTTTGCCAAACCTAGGTAGTTGTTTGCGCAAAGGTTGATAACCCCGTCGCGTTTAGAATTTCCACTAGCAACTGAAATGCGTCCAGCTTGCGATGACAACAGCGGTCGCTCTTTCTTGAACAAACCGGAACCTTTAATGTCGTCCAGCGTTTCATTCAGGTGGGTCTCGAATTTCGAGTTCACGATTAGCTCCAACTTCCATCCAGTGGGTGTAATCGTATATCATCAACAATCCTATTTCAAGGACATATTCCGCTATATAGGATATTACGTGAAAACCATACAATGGATAAAGGTCATCATCGGGTTTACCCGGTCACTGACCTAGCATCTAGTAGATGGCTAACTCAATCGCTAGCCCAATAGATTTTCAGATTAAAGAATTGCAAAACATAGTGTTACGACCGTAACTTTGCTTCAGGCCGCTCTTACAATAGTGTTGAGCTGTTCAGTCACCTTTTCATACTCTTCCTTTAGCGTAGACACTAGTTGGCTAAGATCATCGGACCCACCATCGGCAACCACCGATTCAATGCGCTTGCACAACGAAGACATTTTTTCCGCCCCTAGGTAGGCACAACTAACACCTAAACCTCGAGCTCCGGTAGCAACCGACTCTGTATCAGCATCATTCGCAGCGTCTTGCATTCGCCCGATGACATAGGGAGTCTTTGTAGAAAACGCACTAACAATTTTTGCTAGAAGATCATCTTTACCAGGACGTTGCATAGCCCGGATAGTGTCAATTGACTCGATGTTAATGCTTGATTCGGCTTGAGAAGATTCCTTGCTGATCACACTTGTGGATATTATTTTTGAAGCAACGACAGATCCATCCGGTGTTTGTTTTGTGCTCGTCTGAACTTCAGCAGCAGTCGGTAATTGATTAACACTGATCTCGCCCGGTACACTGGTTGTCCGTAGATCAGAATGTCGCTGACCCGAGAACAACAGAGGAGGATTTTGTACAAGTACATTGGGATCAAGTTTGTTTATTGGGTGAGCAACCCACTTATCCATCATGTGCAATAGCGTGCGAGTAAGGACAGGTTTGCTAACGTAATCGTCCATTCCAGCTGAGAGGCATTTTTCTCGATCCCCGTTGGTTGCGTTGGCAGTTAACGCCACAACCGGCGTCGGAGCATTAAGGGACCCAGCCATTTTAAGTCTACGAGTCGCTTCATAGCCATCCATCAAAGGCATCTGACAATCCATCAAAATGATGTCATATTTTTCTACCTCAGCCATGGCCACTGCTGCGTCACCGTTAACGGCTAGTGAGACTTCACAGCCGAGTTGCTCCAACATTTCCACAGCAACATTACGATTAACCATATTGTCTTCAACGAGCAATACTCGCGCATTCTTGGGTTTAGGATGGTTCACTAATTTTGACGGTGGCATTCCCGACTGGTTGGGCATGATCGAAAGAAGAGACTCATGCAAAACAGCTTGTCGAACCGGCTTACTCACATGCATGTAGATCCCTAGCTTTTGTATTTCGTCTTCATCCATTTCCACACCTGAGGATGTCAACAATAGAGACCTCACTTTTTTGAAATCAGATTCTTCTTGGATGCGTTTTGCTAATTCCAGCCCATCCATTCCAGGCATACGTAAGTCGAGCACAATCGCATCAAAGGCCTGGCCTTTATCGTGAGACTCACGTAACACCTTCAGTGCTAACTCACCGCTTTCAACGGTCTCAACAACCAGCCCCCAATTGGTTAACTGGTGAAACAATATCGTTCGGTTAGTATCATTATCGTCCACAACCAGCACGTGTGCTCCAACCATAGTACGACGGCGAGAGGCAACCAAATATTCGTCACTAATCTCGACTAGATCCATCGTGAAATTACAACAGGTACCTTCACCCATACGACTATTAAAGCTGATTTCACCACCCATCATGGAAACGAGCTCTTTGGCAATAGCCAAGCCCAGCCCAATGCCTCCATGAGCACGGGTTATAGAAGAATCTTGTT